>NZ_JAHEBC010000262.1 GCF_024642405.1 Algoriphagus sp.
GTTGAGGGCGGAGCTGGACATGCTTGTGGCCATCATTTATTTGGGACTGCTTCTGTAGCGGCTGGCATTGCAGCTATGGAGTGGATTAAAGCAAATAATATACAAGGAACTATTCGTGTGTATGGAACTCCCGCTGAAGAAGGGGGAGGGGGTAAAGTCTACATGGCAAAATCCGGAATTATGGATGATGTAGATGCAATGCTGCATTGGCACCCATATTCAAGTAACAATGCTGGAGCAAATTCCTCTTTAGCCAACATCTCCACAAAATTCAGGTTTTATGGAGAAGCATCTCATGCTGCTGCGGCTCCTGATAGAGGAAGATCTGCACTTGATGGGGTAGAAGCGATGAATTTTATGGTAAACCTGATGAGAGAGCATGTGCCACAAGAGACCAGAATGCACTATGTGATCACTAGAGGAGGGGAAGCTCCTAATGTAGTCCCTGCATTTGCCGAGTCTTATCATTATGTGAGGCACCCGGATGCCATGAAGGTAAAAGAGATTTTTGCAAAGCTGGTAGATGCTGCAGAAGGAGCTGCACAAGGCACTCAGACTACTATGGAATATGAGATTATTAATGGAGTATATAACCTAATGCCTAATGAGACTCTTGCTAGTATAATGCATAAGAATTTAGAAAAAGTAGGAGGAGTTTCTTATACAGCTGAAGAGAAAAAGTTTGCTGAAGATATCATTAAGACATATCCTCCCGGAGTATTGGTTTCCCCAGAAGATGCAACAAAAATTGCTCCTTTTGAAGTAAGAGAAAAAGGTTCTGGAGGATCAACAGATGTAGGAGATGTTAGTTGGCTTGTGCCTACTGCTGGTTTGGGTACAGCTACTTGGGTTCCTGGCACTTCTGCTCATACCTGGCAGGCAGTAGCCGCCGGAGGTACAAGCATTGGCAAAAAGGGAATGATGGTCGCTGCAAAAACTTTGACACTTACAGCCATAGATATTTTGAAGGATCCTTCTATTGCACAAAAAGCTAAAGCTGAACTGGATAAAAGAAGAGGGCCTGGTTTTAAATATGAAGCACTTACTGGAGATAGAAGTGCTCCTCTTGATTACAGAAAATAAAGAATAGAATGGCAGTAATTAGATCATTTCAATTCATTTTAGCGATTGTTTTTTTTCAATTAGCTGCTTTTTCTGGTTTTGCTTTTCAAGGCAATAAAACCACCGAAACCAAACCTAAAATCGGTTTGGTTTTGAGTGGAGGAGGTGCCAAAGGAATGGCCCATATCGGGGTCATCAGATCTATGGAAAAGGCTGGGATCAGACCAGATTATGTGGTCGGAACCAGTATGGGGTCGGTAGTAGGTGGGTTATATGCCTTGGGTTACAGTGCTGATGAATTGGAGGAAATCATTCTCAATATTGACTGGGACTTGATTATCTCCAATAGGGTGGAGTTCAACACCATCTCTTTTGAAGAAAAGGAGTATTACAATCGCTATTTATTGGAGTTTCCACTAGTAAAAGGAAAGATTGCATTTCCATCTGGATTGATAGAAGGCCAAATGCTATCCGAGGTTTTACATTATTATACCTGGCCGGCAAATAATTATGATAGTTTTGATGATTTCCCTATTCCATTTCGATGTGTTGCTACCGATATCGCTACAGGACAACCAATAATTTTCGAAAAAGGATATCTTCATGATGCAATGCGATCCAGTATTGCGATACCAACTGCCTTTACATCTTTTGATTTGGATAGCACATCTGTGGTAGATGGTGGTGTAGTAAATAATTTCCCAGTTGATATTGTCAAAGAAATGGGAGCAGATATCGTTATCGGTGTAAACGTTTCTGACGAAGATTTTCTGCAAGTGGATCAATTGGGAGGATTTGGAGGGATTTTGATGCAACTGGCGATGGCTCAATCACTCTCAAAAACAAAGGGAAACATTGAGCAATGTGATATCTATATTAAACCAGATCTAGGTGATTATTCCACTGCTAGTTTTGGCAATTTCCGAGAGATCTTAGCTCTTGGAGATGAAGCCGGCCAACAATATTTTGATGATTTCAAGCATTTGGCAGATAGTCTAGGAAGGAATGATAATGTGACTGGAATCGGTTTTAAAGAATCGCCAATACAGATTTCAGGAATTTCGTTTGTAGGAAATAGATTGTTTTCAAATAGTTTACTTCTATCCAAATTAGATATTTCAGTTGGTGAAACAGTTACGAGGGAAGAATTGGAAATAGCTATTCGCCGGGTTTATGGGATCAATGGATTTTATAAAGTTGACTATTCTTTGGTTCCTTTTGGTGAAAACAGGTATAATCTAAAAGTGAGATTAAAGGAAAAACCAGCCACTTTATTGAGCACAACTGTTCATTACGATAATCAGTTTTCTGCTGGAATTCTTTTCAACCTTACAGCTAGGGATTTTATTGGTAAAAATAGCAGAACCGTTTTTTTATTGGATGTTTCAGAAAATCCAAAAGGCAGGATCGATCATTATAAATACTTTAATGGGAATAAAAACTTGGCTTTCAACGCAAGGTTGAATTTACTTCGCCAGCAGCTTCCACAATATGAAAATGGTGATGAGTCTTTTATAACAATTGATAGAAATTCTAGTTTGGTGGCGCAAATAATAACCACTGGTTCACTCAAACAGTCTTTTGCTATTGGGGGAATATTTGAATACAGTAAATCTCGACTTCAATTTAACTTTGATTATTCTGATGGCTTAAAAAATGGAGTTCAAAGTTCATTAGGGCTGAGGTTTAGATACTATAGAAATTCTCAAAACGATAGGAATTATCCCACAAAAGGAGCTGAAGGATTATTTGAATCAACTTTTCATGCAAAGAATAGCTTGAAAATTAATTTAAAATCCGGATTTGATACTTTATTTATAAATGTTGATGGTGTCGAACTCCCATTTCCAAAGGATGATTTAAACGCATTTACTGATTTATTGGAGCCTAAGCCTTATTTCTCTGTTCTCGGGAAATATAGTAAATACTTAAGCGTAAGTCCCAAATTACAATTTAAACCTGAGGTAGCCGGAGGATTAACTTTATCTAATGAATCAAGTAAGATTTATCAAGATTTTTTTGTTGGAGGATACCAAAATATCAGATTTACAGACACCCATTTTTGGGGCCTGAATTATGCGGAAATACAAACTCCGAATTTTGCTAAAATTGGCATTGATGCACAATTCATTCCTGTTAAAAAAGTTTATTTGAGAGCAGGAATAAATTACTTGGGCTTCAGTGATAATTACGCCATAAATGATGAAGATTATCTGGAAAGACTCTTTAGAACAGATTCGTATACTGGATTTGGTGCCGATATTAGCTATCAATCTATTTTAGGCCCAATAACAGCCGGCATAAGCAGTAACTCTAAGGATAAAAAACTTAGATCATATTTTTCAATAGGGTTTTCCTTAAATTATTCTGATAGGTAAGGGAAAGCAAATTGAGTTTAATGATTGTTGATGTAGCCTACAAAAAAAATGTCATTGCTCTCCATATGAAGAGCAATGACAACTAAAATCATTCTGAATCAAGTATTGTGTCTATTAAGGCATCAATATCACGAAGATGGTTTTGAATGATGCCAGCACTGTATCTCGAACTTGCTGTTCGCGCCGAATTTTGGATAAGTTTCAATTCTGCCCTAACCGCAGCACTCACATCAGATCGACTTCTTTCATCTTGAGTCATAAGAGTAGCAAGACGTTCTACATGGGCTCGCTGAAGATTTCTTCTGAAAGCATCAATGTCGTTTGAACCTGCTAATTCAGACCAAACTCCTTTTCTTAAATCACTCAACATTTGAGTCATTGAATAGGCATCCACTCCATTTAAAGCTTCATTGTCAATCATCCTCTCCAACCTGTCCATTCTGAGTACATTACTGAGAATTCTTGACTGTAGTCTGCTGATGGAAGAAACAGCCCCGCTAGGTTCGATATTGGTTAATATTTCTTTTTGAAGTAACCAATCTGGAGTGGTAAAAACGTTTTCATTTAGAAATTTCATTGACTTCACCTGCTCAGCTTTAGAAGTTGGGGTATAAGTGACACCCTCCTGGTCGGTAGTTTTGAATTCTTCATAAACACCCCCAATGTTTGTTACTACATGGTTGGCATAACGACTCCAGACACCAACCAATTCTCCATATAGTTCTTCCAAGTCACCATAACCCTCACCAGCTGTAGCAGTCCATTTTGCAAGATTTGGAGCCACAATTTTTAAGTTTGCCAATCCATAGGTACTGGCTTTCACGGGGTCATCCCCGACAGATTCTGTTTGAGAACTTGGGTCAAAAGAATTACTTCCACCAAACAAGTACATTGGATCTCCTGCTTTTTCCCTGATCCAGCTATCCAAAATTGGTTTTTCAGCTTCTGGAGAATTCACATTTGGAATATATCTATAGCCCCAGTTGATTGCATAATTATCATATGGCCCGAGCATACGAACCCAACGAACACCTTCATCACCCGGCTGAGCCACATAATTGTATCTGGTATAATCCATGATTGTTGCAGCGAGGCCCCACTTTTGAGTGAAAGTAGCTGAACGTAAAGAATCAGTTGGGTAAGCATAAGAAGCTTTCATATTGTGAGGCAAGCCAAGGGCATGTCCAATTTCATGAGAAATTACTCTTCGCATCATTTCACCGATTTCTTCATCAGGTGTGTTTAACGTCCGTGCAGAAGGATTTGCTGCACCAGTTTCCAGCATATAGCGGTTTCTATATGATCTTAAATGATTGTGATACCAAACAATGTCACTTTCTATTATTTCACCGGAACGAGGATCCGATACACTAGGCCCCATTGCATTTCTAGTAGTTGTTGCTACATATCTAACCGTGGAATACCGAGCATCTTCAGCACTCCAATCCGGATCTTCATCGGCGGTAGGTGCATCTTTTGCGATGATAGCGTTTTTGAAACCGGCAGCTTCGAAAGCCACCTGCCAATCTTCAATTCCCTGACGGAAATAGGGTCTCCATTTTTCAGGAGTTGCAGGGTCCAAATAATACACAATTGGTTTTACTGGCTCCACTAATTCTCCTCTGGCATAGGCTTCGGGATCTTTTGGTTCCAGTCTCCATCTTCTGATGTATGTTTTAAGGTCTGATTTTAGTGCTTCGGAACCATAGTCGATCTGTCTTACAGTAAACCAACCAACTCGCTGATCATGTAATCTTGGTTGCATCGGCTGCTCAGGTAATTGGTACATAGATTGGCTCATTTCCATAGAAATAGTTCCAGATCTAGAGTTTGATGGGGGATCTGAGGCGTTGTATGTCATATCATGCCTCACCTCAATATTCTCAGGATAGCTC
>NZ_JAHEBC010000263.1 GCF_024642405.1 Algoriphagus sp.
GCACGGAAATTTAGCTTTTCTTCATCTTCCAAATCCCCAAAATAATACCCAAGATTTTTCAACTCAATTATACCTTGATTGCTTGATCCAGCATCAGAAACTTCTATGACTCCAAATTCATTCATTTCAAGAATACGGGAAGAATCCACCTCTACTTTGATATCGCTAGCTCTCTGGATCGCAGTTTTTGCAAGGTGAATAGTGGGTTTGACAGGACTGATGAATATATTATTACTCAAGTAATTCTGAGAATTGGGAAAATAAATATTCAATTCTGAAATAGATGGGGGTAGACTATTTAAAGTCTTTTGAATTTGTTGCCGAGAAAACCCCTTAGGATTCAATTCATTTGATATCTCCGACAATTCAGGTTCAAGCCAAAATACTTCCTCGCCTCTATCAATTGCTTGTTCCAACTCAAATCTGTATTCTTCGAAAACCTGCTTTTCTGGTGAAACCAAGTGTACTATTTTCAAATCTTCATTTATCGTCCAAGAATTAAGGATCAAATTCGAAAGCAATAAAACGAGTAATATGATCAACAAAATTCTCAAAATCAAAACAAGTATTTGATCTAATCTGATGGATTTTGACGACTGATTTTCTTGCTCAGATAACCAAGCCATCGCTGCCCAGGAGACCTTCTTGCCTTTTTTTCCATTCCATAAATGGATAGCGATAGGAATCGCTAATCCTAATAGTCCCCAAAGTAATATAGGTTGAAGGAATTCCATTAGATAAATGATCTTTTGGAAAGAAACTTAGAAACTACAGAGACAATCGGTTCATCAATTTTCTCTTGCATCAAGTGGATATTTGGCTGATGAAAGGCCTCTTTCAATGAGTTTAGATATTTTCCTATTGCTTCATTATACTCCTTTTTTGCAGTAGCTCCGTCCAAGGTAATCTCCCTGTCACTTTCCAGATCTTTAAATATAAAACTGCCTTTCATATCAAATTCTACCTCTTGCCTCCCTAAGAGTTGGAAAAGGACAATTTCCTTTTGTGGGTGCTTCATCTCCTCGATGATATCAATCCATTCATTATCCTTTTGCAAAAAATCAGATACCAGAATGATCAATTCTTTTTGTTTGCTTTTTAATGCCGGAAATGATTGTTTGGAAACAGGCCAAGATCCAGATGCTTTTTCGGATTCGAGATAGAATAATATTCGTTGAAAACTCTTTGGGGATGGAGCTACTTTTTTCGTGAGTTTTCCATCCTGAAAAGTAAAGAAGGATAATGAATCTCCTTGAAGGTGAGCCAAATATGCAATTGTTGCTAAAAGGTTTTTAGCGTAATCAATCCTTCTTATTTCATTTTCTTCATAATTCATAGACCCTGATAAGTCCAGCATCAAAGTAATATTCAAATGACTTTCCGCCTGAGATTCTTTAATCATGTACTTGCCAGATCTGGAAAAATACTTCCAGTCAATTCTTTTAGGATCATCTCCGGGCTCATAGTATCTGTATTGCTCAAACTCGCTTCCAGAACCAACTCGTTTTCCAAGATGGATTCCTTGCTTAAGTTGCTCGCTGATAATTTTAGCAGAAAGCTTTAAGTTATTGAGTTTGAATATTTCCAGATTACTAGCTTGCATGAATAGGCAGAGAGTCTACAATTTTGGTTATCACAGTATCTGCTTCCACATTTTCGGCTTCGGCTCTAAAATGAAGGGATAATCGATGTCTCAATACGGGGAAGGCCAATGTCTGAATATCTTCAGGAGTTACAGCAAACCTTCCTTTGACAATTGCTCTAGCTTTGGCGCATAAAATCAAAGCCTGACCAGCCCTTGTACCCGCACCCCATTCTACATATTCTCTTACTGCTTCTACTTGGGATGTATCAGGTCTTGTCGAACGGATCAGTTTGTTGATATGATCCAACAATTTGGAGTCAATATGTACTTGACGCGTTAACTTTTGAAGTTTTTTCACATCCTGTCCAGATAAAACTATTTCCGGTTTTCCTGCATAAGTTCCAGTCGTTTTTTCGAGTACTTCCAATTCCTCTTGTTCAGATGGGTAGGCAAGTTTGATATAAAGTAAAAAACGGTCTAATTGTGCCTCCGGCAAAGGGTAGGTTCCAGATTGCTCAATCGGATTTTGAGTAGCAATAATCAAAAATGGATCTGGAAGTGGATGTATTTGACCTCCATAGGTAACCATTTTCTCTTGCATCGCTTCCAGCAATGCGGCTTGCGTTTTTGGGGGAGTCCTGTTGATCTCATCGGCCAAAACCATATTGGCAAATATTGGACCCCGATTAAATTGAAAGAATTTCTTTCCTGTTTCATGGTCTTCCTCCAAAATCTCAGTCCCTAATATATCTCCAGGCATTAAATCCGGAGTAAACTGAATCCTTTTAAACTGAAGTTCCATCACTTCGGAAATGGTTTTTACCATCAAAGTTTTTGCTAACCCAGGAACACCTTCCAAAAGGCAATGCCCTCCGGCAAGCAAGGTGATGATGATCTCGTCTAAGACTTCTTCCTGACCTACAATTACTTTTGCAATTTCTTTTTTAAGCAGAGGGATTTTTGCTACCAAGTCTTTGTACTCTGCTAGTTCTTTATTTTCCAATACGTATTAGGTTAAGGCATAGACCACAATGTTGACACCGAATTTGGTGTTATCAATTTTCAGGAAGCGTTTGTTTCTAAAATCATAGTCCCATTCGCATCCGTAATCTTTGTTACTATATAGAACCGCTATTCTTCCATTGATGATGATGGCTTTGAGGTAGTCATGGACCAAATCATCACCCCATCCATTCAATTCAAAAGAAGTTGCAGGAGGGCCATCTTCAAACTCGAAAAAGCAGTTATAAATCCAATGGTCATTTGGGATTTTTTGTAAAGCATTCGGACCAAAAATTTCGGCCATTTCTGCTTCAAAAGACTTTGCAAATAAGCCGTCAATATCATGGTTGCAATCATCGGCAAAAACAAAGCCTCCATTTTCTACATAAGTTTTAAAATTGGATCGTTCCCGAGATGAAAAATCAACCAATTTATGCCCACTGATGTAACAGAATGGGCTTTTGAATATTTCAGGACTACTCAATTCTACCACTTTCTCGGTCTCATCTACAGGAATAGTAGTGTACTCGACCAAAGAGTTGATCAAATTAGATGGCATTCTTTGATCAGTATCCCAGTTTCCTGAATTATACTTTATCCTTGTAAAAAAGAAAGGCCGCATTTGTTGGTTAGTTTTCAATATTCAGTAACAAGTAAGCAGTGAACAGAAATCAATTTTGCTTTAGAATTATTCTCAACCTAAATCAAATGAAAGCCGCTCACTGCTTACAATAAACTTCATACCGATTTTAAACGGCGTCAGATAAACTAGTGAAGGTAAAGTCTCTAATTTTCATAGGAGGCATCATACTTCCATCCACCCGCTGTGGCTTGCCCATCGCTTCAATATTGTTCAACATGATGATTGGACTTTCGTTGAATCGGAAGTTTTTAACAGGGAATTTAATCTGACCATTTTCAATATAGAAAGTACCGTCACGCGTAAGCCCTGTAAACAATAATGTCTGAGGATCTACTGATCTTATATACCAAAAACGAGTTACTAAAACACCTCTCTCTGTACTCTTGATCATATCTGCTAGAGATTGATCTCCTCCTTCGAAAATCACCCCTCTTGGTCTTGGCATTGGTTCAACACCTTGTTTTTCAGCCCAATAGCGGGAATAAAAGAGGTTTTTAACTACTCCATTTTCTACCCATGTCGTTTTCTCCAATGGCAATCCATCATTACTCCAAGGAGCTACCGGGATGTCAGGGTGAGAAGGGTCTGAATAAATATTTACTCTTTCGTCAAAAATCTTTTCTCCGATTCTTGTCCCCCCTCCTTTTTTGCTCATAAAACTTCTACCCTCATCAGCACTTCTGGCATCAAGCCCAAATGTCAATCTGCCAAGTAAATCGGAAGCTGCTCTAGGCTCAAGAATTACGGTATATTTTCCAGGCTCAATCGCTTGTGCATTCACAGAAGCCATAGCTTTTTGAACTGCGAGGTTTGTGACAGCGCCTGATTTCAATAAGCTAACATCATTATAATCTGATCCAGAATAACCAGATCCAGTGCCATCAGCTGTTCTTACTGTTACCGTAAAATCAACGGAAGTTCGCTTATTATAACCAAACAAACCTTTGCTGTTTCCAGAAGCATTAAACCCAGAATAATCTTCTAAGTACCCGGCAGCCGTTAAGTTATTTTCAGCACATGGTTTGATACTATCTATCGCTACCTGTGCTCTATAATCAGGATCAATCTTATCCGTGCTATCAATAAAGGTTTTGGTTTCCTGATAATTCTGAGGTCCAAGCATCGGCATATATTCGGGATTCTCCGGAGCCAACATTGCAATTTCTTCTGCTCTTGCAACTGCCTTTTTCAAGGATTCATCATCCAATTCATTGATACTGGTAGAACCCGATTTTTTCCCAAATACAGAGGTAATTTGGAGACTGATACTATTTGACTCTCCACTGGTGTTTACAGTATTTCTTGCATAACGGATATTACCTGTCCTACCTCCTGAAAGGTTGACTTCAGTTTCATCAGCTTTTGCGTAGGAAAGAACTTTATCTATAATTTGTTTTGCTTCTTCTTTTGTTAAAATAGCCATTTCGATGATTTTAAAAGTTAAATCTTTCTTCCAGTGTTAATTACATTGACGCCGTCAAATCGAGTAGTAGAACTACCGTGAGAAACAGCAGAAACCTGAGATGGCTGACCTTTCCCGTCAAAGAAAGATCCAAAGAGCTTATAATCATCCTTGTCACAGATTTGTGAACAAGAATTCCAAAATTCCTGGGTATTTGATTGGTAAGCCACATCTTCCAACATGCCAACAATCTCACCGTTTTTGATTTCATAAAATAGCTGTCCTCCAAACTGGAAATTATATCGCTGCTGATCTATAGAATAGGATCCTCTTCCTACGATATAAACACCTTTCTCCACCCCTTTTACCATATCATTTACGCTCAACTTCTCTTTTCCAGGTCTTAAAGAAATGTTTGCCATTCTCTGAAACTGCACCGATTCCCAACTATCTGCATAGCAACAGCCATGAGATTCCTTTTCACCAAGGATACTCACTTGATCACGAATCGCCTGATAGTTCACCAAAACTCCGTCTTTGATCAAATCCCACTCTTTGGTTTTAACACCTTCATCGTCATAGGCGACATAGCCCAGTGAATGTGGCTGAATTTTATCTGCGAAAATATTTACTTTATCAGATCCATATTTAAAGTCTCCGGATTTCCATTTATCCAAGGTAGCAAAGCTGGTTCCAGCA
>NZ_JAHEBC010000264.1 GCF_024642405.1 Algoriphagus sp.
AATGGAATTACCTGTTTGGGAATATGATCGCTCCCAAGGCGATATATCCATTACAGGGGGTTTTGTTTATCACGGACCAAGCATGAGTCAATTGAAGGGATTATATATTTATGCAGATTATGTTTCAGGAAGAATTTGGTCTTTGGACAATAGAGATTCAGGAAATCCGGTAAACACAGAATTGTTAAATGCTGATTTCCCTATCTCTGCTTTTGGAGTTGACCAAACTCAAGAATTATTTATTTGCGGTTTTGATGATAAAATCTACAAGCTTAAGCAGGAATAATATCCAAGAAATATTTGTTGCTTATCGGTCTTCGGAAGTCAAAAAGTAAAAGAAATTCTTCCAATTGCTCCTTTTTCGTTTTCTCAAAACTTTAATCAATTTACTTCCCTCCGATTTACAAATCAAACAGCTTCAATTTTTAGTAAATAAAGCCTGATCCATGCGCCTTCGAACCAGTTGCAAATTGAAATTTGAGATTGCCTCTCCAACTCCCTTTATTTTAATGTTGCGACCTAGAAGTGGAGCACAGCAATGGGTGGAAAGAGATGAATTTAAAATTACTCCGACTACTCCTATTTTCGAGTTTACAGATAGCTATGGAAATCTTTGCCAGCGTTTGATTGCCCAGCCTGGATTGTTTTCGATCGATACTTCTTCAGAGGTAATTACGGCTGATTACATCGACAGTGGTTTTGACGCTCCCTTTGTAGAAATTCAGAATTTGCCGGATTCAGTATTAAGTTATTTATTACCAAGCCGATACTGCGAGTCAGATTTTTTTAATGAAATGAGTGTGAAAATCACACAAGGTCATTTACTTGGATACAATCAAGTTTCCGCTATTACCAACTGGCTTCGGGAAAATATCAGTTATGTTCCTGGTAGCAATTATCAGCCCATTTCTGCTATCCAAGTGAATGAAAGGCAGTTTGGAGTGTGTACTGATCTTGCACATTTAGGTATTGCTCTTTGCAGAAGTTTAAGTATTCCTGCCCGAATTGTAGTTGGATATTTATACAATTTAGAGCCCATGGACATGCATGCCTGGTTTGAGGCATATATAGGGAATCGATGGTATACTTTTGATGCGACTCAGCATGGCACTCCTGGAGGATATGTTGTTCTTGGTTTTGGCCGCGATGCTGCCGACGTTGCCATTTTCAATCAATTTGGCCCAGCTGTGTATCCAATTGAACAGTTGATCAGCGTCGATCAAATTGAAGAATAGATCTATGCCTGAAAAATCCCTTTCCCTTAAGGAGAATATTTTTAGAAAAAAAATTATTCCAAAAGTGTCTTAAAATGAATCCTTAGACAATGGTCTATTTTCATCAATATTAAAATTGATAGCTGAAATTTTATGACCAAAATCAGATTTACAAATCAATAGAAAGTTGAATGAGAGTCTGAAGATTTTTATATTGATGTATTAGCCAATTTTGAATATTTGGTATAGCAGTATCTATTCAAAAAATTCTATCCCAAAGAGAATAGAACTTACTAGAACCTTGCATTAGGAGAATTTAAAATAGATAACCTGGAGCAAAATATTATGAAAACTAAAAAACAATTAGAGCAAGATATTATAAATATTACCTTGAAAATTCACACAGAATTTCCTGAATTAACAAAATATATTTCTGAGATCCCGGAACAAGATTATGATCCTAGTACGGGTCAAATGAGCGCATGGAAGTTTAAGGAATACTACAATTCATTAGCAGAGATCGTAAAAGAATATTCTAAATCCCATAAAGAAAAAAATGATTCTGATTCAAAAATGGAAGGATATCCGCATTATCCTCCATCAGAAGATATATACAGCAAAGGAAAAAAGGAAAGAAATCTGGATCCAGAAAACCCTTCAAAAAATAAATCGCCAAAAGCAAAGAATGGAACCTTCAATGAGAAAGAGTTTTCAGATGATATGTCCGGAAATGATTTAGATGTTCCGGGATCGGAACTAGATGATCAACAAGAAAAAATTGGGAGTGAAGACGAAGAAAATAACTATTATAGTTTGGGAGGCGATAATCATGATGATCTAAAGGAAGATAAGATTTAGATAAATATGATAATAATCTTGAACTTCGGTATACTACAGCTCCTCTAAAATTACAGACAAAATCTCACCCCAAACTATAGGCTTTTTGTGGTTGCATTATCAGGTCTTTTAAAAAGAAATGATTCCTACTTCATTTGACTTGATTCGGCGATTTAAAAGGAAAATTAGAACTATGAAAATTCATTATTACCAAGTTGTGAATCAATAAACTCAAAAATTTTTAGCAGGTAATAATTTTTGCAAGAACAAATATAATCCCCTTGCGTGAAAAGGCGAGAGATAAACAATTATAGAAAAACAACAATCTTTGACAATCGTAACTATCTAATTATCATTAGTTAATTTGAGATTTGGTATTCTTGTTTTATAAAGCTTAAAAGTTTCTTTGTCAAATATACAGGATAACTTTTGCTTGAAAAATCAGTTAAAAAAGTATGGACATGTTAGAGAAAATCAATAATTATCTCATTGTCATTTCTATCTTTTTGCTAGTTGGTTGCAGCGGACCTGAAACCAAAACTATGAAAGTTACGGCTACGGCATACAATTCTGTGAAAGCCCAAACTTCCAACGAACCTAATAACGCAGCTTTTGGAGATACATTAAAACCTGGAATGAAAGTGATCGCTATTTCCAGAGATCTTCTTGATTCAGGATTTTATCATAATATGGAAGTTACGATTGAGGGATTGGAAGGAACATATAAAGTGGTGGATTTGATGAACCGAAGATGGACAAAAAAAATTGACATCTATATGGGTACCGATATTTCAAAAGCGAGAGATTGGGGGAAGCAAAAAGTTGAAATTCGTTGGATTCCCAACGAAAAGAATTCTCAGTAATTCCTATGTTTTAATTCATTCTGAATAAGAAAATGATTTTGCAACTGAGTTCAAAAGACTGATTATCCAAAACTTATTATCTTTCAAATGGGCCTTTTACTAGCCATTATTTTCATAATAGCTTTTTCAAATGTTTAATCTGATCTGGGTAGGATCAAATAATCTGGCAATATCAAATCTTCACATAACTGATTTCTATCAGCCCCAGACTTCCTACATCTTTACGCTACAGCTGCTTTACTTTTTTTATGGTAACTAAAAGTCAAAATCAAGGAAATAAATACCAATCCAGCAGCAGACCAGCCCAGGTAAATAGTGGCAAATTTATCAATTTCCAAACCTCCCAATCCTGCTCCCAAAGCAAAACCAAATTGGATAATTGAATTATATAAACTCAAGATCACTCCAGGAGACTCATCCGATAGAGACATAATACTAAATCGGAATAATGGTCCAGGCAACCAAGCTGAAATTGCCCAAAGCATCAGAATACTGATCGTCAAATAGCCTGAATTACCGATAAACAAAGACAAAGAAATCAGCAATATTAAATTGCAGAACATACTAACAAGGATGGTTTTTGATACACCAAATTTGTCTCCCAAAACCCCTCCAGACTTATTTCCAATTAAGGTGGCAATCCCAAAAGCCAAAAAGGCCAAACTGAGCATCTCTTCTTTGATCAGAGAGTTTTCATTCAAGTAGGGAGTGATGTAAGAGTAAAGAATTGCATATCCTAAAATCCAAAAGAAGGACATCCCTAGGCTCAACAGAATATTAGACTTTTTTAAAAGTGACAACTGCTTTCTAAATGAAACTGCACCATCCGGAGAAAAGGCAGGGATATATTTCGCCAGAATAAAAATGAATACAACTGCTGAAATTGAAGTACCCCAAAAGATCGCTTGCCAACCATACGCATTGGTAACAATTCTACCAATAGGCAAACCCACAATCAAAGCGGCATTATAGCCAACTGTCACTGTGGCAATAGCACTGGCTCTTTTATTTGGAGGAGCAAGCTTAGCCGCGACAATAAAACACATGACATTAAATACTCCCATGCCTAAAGCCATGATGACACGAGCAGCTAAAAGTAAGTAGTAATTGGGAGCAATTACCATCATAAAAGATCCTACAGAAAAAGTTGCAAGAGCAATGATTAACACTTTGCGTTGATCCAAGGCTCTCATCTTATAGATGGCAATTGGTGTTCCTATGGCTGCAGTAATCGCAAAAACGCTAATCAATTGTCCTGCCGCAGATACTGATATCTGGATAGACTCGGCAATTTTATCTAAAACCCCAACGATTACAAACTCAGAAGTTCCCGCGATAAAGCAGATAAACGTCAGTAAATAAATTTTTAGATTATTATTCATGAATAAACTGCCTGATCAAAAATTTAAGAGTGCGAATTTAGTGAATGATATTTTTGATTTTTTAATTTATCATCTAATAAATCCTGCCATTTTTATTCCAATTTTAAGAAACAATAAAATGATTGGTAGATCACTTGAAATTCAGCAAATTCAAATCTTAATCATTGCTAGTGGATAGATTATAATCAAATTAAACGCAATTCGATCCAATTAACTCATTTACTTTAAATGCTTTCTATTGAATTCCTTCCAGTAATATTTTTCATAATCGCTCTATTCTATAGCTCCGTCGGTTTTGGTGGAGGATCCAGTTATCTCGCAATTTTAAGTCTTTTCTTAACTAATTTCTATGAGATCCGGTCCACCGCCTTGATCCTGAATATTTGCGTGGTAACCATTGGAACGATCATTTTTATCCGAAACAAAGTATTTGATTGGAAGCTCTTTTGGCCATTTTTGGTTTCGAGCATTCCTTTGGCATATTTTGGAGCCCAACTCAAATTATCCCAGAAAGAATTTTTTCTGATTCTGGGAGCTTCATTGATATTGTCAGGATTGGCTATGATGATGCGATACCTACAGGCAAAACTCGTTTCCCAGGAATTTAGTCTTATTAAAAAACTTAGTTTGGGAGGAAGTGTGGGGCTTTTGGCAGGGGTCTCAGGCATCGGAGGAGGAATTTTTTTGAGTCCTACCCTAAACTTGCTCAACTGGGCCAATCCAAGAACAGTTGCCTCTTTGGCTTCAGTTTTCATTTTAGTTAATTCCATTTCCGGTTTGATTGGATTATCTGTTGCAGGGACATTCGAGTTTGACTCCCAATTGATATGGAAGTTGGTCATTGCTGTAGTTTTGGGTGGAAGTTTAGGATCTTATCTATCCAATAAAAAATTCAATCTCAGAATATTGGGCGGACTGACTGCTATCCTGGTGATCTATGTAGGGTTGCGATTGGTGCTGATGCATGGGTTTGGGATTAATATATAATCTGTATTCCAAAACTGATCAGGATTTCC
>NZ_JAHEBC010000265.1 GCF_024642405.1 Algoriphagus sp.
TATACATCCTTAATGATAGGTAGAAAAAGTAAAAAAAAAGGCTTATTTTCTCCTAATAAGCCTTTTAATTGAGATTATTATTAATTCACTGGAAGGTCGTTCCCTACCACAGTATTGGGATTGATCAAAGGAATATTCGATCCCCATTTAGCATTTATTTGTTCTATAAATTCATTTGCTATGAAAGCATGAGCTCTACCATTAGGATGAATACCATCTACAGAAATCCCTCCATTTGGAGGAATAATACTAGCTGTGAGAGCCTGACCATTAAATCTAACTTCGCCTTTAAGTACTTGATTCAAAAAAGATTTAACATCAACTAAAACCAAACGAGAGTCAGAATTTTGTACAGCCGATTGAATAATTTGATTAAAGGCATCAATACTAGATTGAACTTCATTTTGCTCAGCAGTAGTCAAAACATAAGCATCTTCAACTGGATAACTTACCCCCCGGATACTTTGAGGATCGCCGTTTACAGGCTGTCCTAATACTTGAGAAAGGGTTAAGGTTGATTTGTCAGAAGAATTACTTTGGCGGATGGAAGGTAAACCAAAACCTGTTAAATCTGTCAGATTTTCATCACTCATTAGATATCCATTTTGACCTGCTACAAAGTTTACCGTACGCAATGCTCGTTCCTCAGCTGAAATAGCCCCTATTGTCTCTAATTGAACAAGGCCTCCATTATAGGCAGCAAAATTTTGATTTACAAAAGCAGCGGTCTGAGCATCAAGAGGAAGCGAATTCCACGGAACTAAATTGAAATATGGTAAAACATTCAAATCTGGAATATTTCCAACTGCACCCTTTGCTTCTTGCACAGTGGTCAAAAGTGTTCCAAGAGCTGCATTGAACCTTGCTGTAAAATCTGATACAGAAGTAAGTAAGCTGGGATTGGAGGCTCCACCAACTGCATAACCTAATACATCGCTACTTCCTAACCAAAATGTAAAGAAAGTACCTCCATTGGCAAGTGCTGACGCAGCATCACCAATTGGAGTGGAAACTCCAGGTTGTGTAGCAAATCTAGCGTAATAAGGATTATAAGCAGGGTTTTGAGGTACATTGGGTCCTCCTGTTTGAGGAATCAAAGCCAACCCTAGAGTCATATTAGGGACAGAGAAATTATTCAATGATGTTTTGTCCCCGCTAAATGGTTCTAGAAAATCCCCGATTCCAATAGGAGCAGGAGCTGTAGTTCCATTTTGTGTTTTTAATATCAACCTACCCAAAGGAACTCCTCCTGGTCCAATTGCAAAAAAACCATTCTCAGAATTAATAGAAGGGACATTAAATCCGGATCCAATAATAGTTTCCATCTGAGTTGCCACTTGTACCGCAAAAGAATTTTGTTGGCCTCTAGTATAGAGTGCCCCATCCATAAAGCCTGCCGCAATACCATCCCCAATTACCACCATTTTACTAAAATCTGCTTCGCCCTGGCTAGGCTCATAAGTTGGGGTTTCAGGAAAATCGTAGGTACAGGAAAATGCAGATCCGATTATAATCCCAAATGTTATATATCTAGTTATCTTTTTCATAAACAGTAATTTTTATCTCAACAACTCATCAAAAGTGATAGATAGGTAATAGATTGCTCCAATAGTTGGACCACCAAAATTCAAGAAGTACCTATTGTTTGTAATATTGGATCCACCTAACTTAAAGATCGATTTCATGGAGGAAACTTTATAGCTAACCTGTGCATCAACTGTAGTTACAGCCGGAACTTCACCTCTTGCAAATGAAGACTCCCAACGGAATGCAGACTGACTTCGCATAGCAACATTGAAACCTAAATTCTTGGTTATTCTTCTATTCCCAAATGTGATATTCCCTTTATGCTCTGGGGTGTTGAAGTCATTCAAAAATCCTTCAGTTGGTCCAGTCAATAATTTGTTGAAATTATAATTACCCGATAGGGTAAAATTACTAGGAAGATTAAATGTCATCCCTAAAGCCATTCCATGCGCCTTCACTTCACTACCTGTAAAATTTGTATAGGTTTGGAAAGTATTTTCTTGTCCTGGAGTGGTTACAGGTGTCAAGAGGGATGGAGCATTTACCGCATTAATTGCCAATTGGTCACCGTTAGCTGGAATAGGATAGACAGGCCCTGGAGCTTTTCTAACTGCATTTTGTGTGATGAAATCGTTATAAACATTATAGTAATAAGCAAAGTCTATCATGATATTATTATTATTCAATAGACTTTTATATCCAACTTCAAAAGATTGTACCTGTTCAGGTCTTAGTTCTGGAAAATCTGACTCGGTTGCAGGAACCAATAAAGAGGTGGCTTCAGGTGAAACAGGACTTACACCAGAACCAACTTTTTCCACATATGATTCTACAGATGCTAATGTAAAGGCATTATTAAATATGTCGTACTTCTCTCGATAATAAGGAAGGCCGCCAATCAACCTTGCCGATACAACATTAAGATCAATATGCTGCCCTTGCGTTGTAGGCATTCTGAATCCTGTCTGATAAGCAAACCTGAAATTGTGGTTTTTTTCTGTAAATACACCTGAAACTCTTGGGCTAAACTGACCATCAAAATTTTCGTTTTTATCATATCTAAGAGAGGCCATCAATTTCAATTTATCATTAAGTACTCTCTTGCCTGCTTGCGCATATGCACCAAATTCAGAGATAGTGATATCATTGCCTTCCACATCCGCGAATATTGTTCCGTTAGAATTCAAATCATAAACTCTATAAGAACCTCCAACTTGTAAGTCTATAACTTCGATTTCATTACTGAAATCATATTGTCCCTCAAGCATGTACATACTTGATTGGTCATTGAATAAAGAACCTTGTGGAATAAAATTGGATCTTACTTCTTGAGATGCATTTTCAAATTCAGGAGTTCCAGGCATAATTCTACCAGTGTCAGCAAAGTCTCTAGCTGCTTGATGTGCAGTTGCTTGCTGCTGGGAAGTTCCTGGTTGACCCGGAGCAACTCCCTGTTGAGCAAGTGCGCCCATATAGGCGATTCCATACCCTCCAAACCAAGATGAGTTGTCCTTCCACATGCTATTTATATTAACACCAGTTAAATCAGCAATATAGGATTCACCAGAGTTTTCCCGCGTAGTATAGGCTCTAAGGAAAAAGTTACTTCCTCTTAGTTCTAACTTATGTTGGCTAATTTCAAAATTTCTCAGGGAATACCTTTGAGCACCTGTATATACAGAGGTTCCAGCACCGTAATTCAATGAATAACTTAACTCAGCTCTATCATTCAATCGCCAATATAAACCTGTGTTTACCTTAAAATTTTTGGCTCCATAATCAACCAAAAACCGCTCGTCATAGCCAGTTCTTGACACTAATTGATCTGGTAAGCTATTTAGATAACCGCCAAGACCTAATGCATTTGCTTGTTGTTGAATGGCTCCAACATTTTTGAGTAACCCAATATTGTTTGAAACCTCATCGCCAAAAACGTGAATGCGATTGGCACCCGGATTGAAAGGCAAGTCTCCTTGAGTGGCCACATTTAAGTCAGTCTGATCAGTTCCATACCAATCAGTAGCTTTCATAAATGAAGCATTAACTTTAAAGGCAAATTTATCATTAAATGCTTTGGCATAACGAATTGAACCTTCATACATTGGTTTTGGGCTACTGGGCTCACCTTCGCGACCATTAAAATGGTTGAAACCCTGCTTGTAAAAGGCACTTAAGCCTTGATATTCAAACGCATTTTTACTATTGACTAATAATATACCGTTAAAAGCATTAGGACCATATAGGGCAGAAGCAGCACCTGGAATAAATTCTAAACTTTCTACATCAAGCTCTGAAGGCCCATTTAGGTTTCCTATTGGGAAATTCAAAGCTGGAGCCTGGGTATCCATCCCATCTGTAAGTTGGACAAACCTCGTATTTCCCGTTGAATTAAATCCTCTGGCATTTATTATTTGAAAGTTAATGGATGAACTAGTTACATCAACTCCCTTTAAATTTGCTATAGATTTATAATAACTATCTGAAGGGGTGTCGCGAATGGCTAGAATATCCATTTTTTCGATGGAGACAGGAGATTGAAGGATATTTTCCTCAACACGGGATGCTGAAACAACTACTTCTTGCCCCAGCATGAACTGTTCTTCCATTTTGATATCAAGGACTTCAGAAGGTGCACTATCTAATTTTAATTCTATTGTCTGATATCCGACCATAGAAAATACCAAAATGAATGGAAAAGGCTGATTGACATTCAAACTAAAATTGCCATCCAAATCTGTAATGGTACCAATTACCTTTCCTTTAACAAGAATGTTGACACCTACCAAAGTTTCTTTCGTGTCGGCATCTGTTACCAAACCTGAAACTATCGTTTGGGCAAAAACCGGTAAGGTACCTATAGAAACTAGGAAGAACAGTGTCAAAACTACCCTCTTAATATTTGGAGTAGATTTCATCATATTTTTTTGGGTTTAATTATTAAATGAGAATTTGTAAGGGGATCATGCTTTAATAACACTCGAAATTTATTCTAAATAGTGGATATTAAATCATAATCAGTAAAATTTTAATAGGATAGTTCACAGTTAAAAAAAGTCGCTCTAGTGAAAATCAAGGCTATTTTTGATTAAAATTCAAAAAAAAATGGCAAATCCTTAATGATACTATTTCGAGATTAAGATTTTGTTATTAAATACTAAAATTCATTTTTTTTTAATTGATATAGGTCAAAAGAAAAAGCCCGATATAAACCGGGCTTTAAACTTGGTTTTATCTAATAATTATTGGCTTTTTCTATTTTCTTCATTTACGTGCCTCACTAAACGATCACATAAATCTTTAATCTCTTCAGACATGAACTCATCTCCAGTACTGTTGAGTATTGTTTGACCCATGCCACCAAGAATGTCAATATAAAATCTTTTCATTTCCACGACAGACATTTCCTCTGTCCATAGATCTATCCTTAGGGTACTTTGATTTAAATTATCCCAAATATTCAGGCTGATACTTTTAGTTGATTCCAATCCTTCACCTTCTTTATCCGAAGCATCCCAAGTAATTGATTTAGGAAGACTCTTTTCGTCTAATTCTATTTGAAATTTGATATCTGATTTTTTCATTTTTGAGATTTTTTTGATAAACCAAAGTGCTAGCTATGGAGTTCATTAATACAATTAATTAAGTAATATGATTATCCGTAATGATGCCAGTCACCTTAAATTCTTTGCTTATCTGGTCGGAAGACCGATGACCGAAGACCGAAGCAGCCTAAAATTTACAGTTGAGCTTATTTTGTATTGCATTAGTCTCCTTACTGGTA
>NZ_JAHEBC010000266.1 GCF_024642405.1 Algoriphagus sp.
GTTAGCAATGATATAGCTTAAAGTCGTCTTGCCAAGCCCAGGAGGTCCATGTAGCAAAACATGATCAAGCGGTTCATTTCGTTTACTGGCAGCCAGAACAAAAACCCGCAAATTCTCAACGATTTTAAACTGTCCAGTAAAGTCCTCAAAACTTAAAGGGCGTAAAGCTTTTTCAAATTCTTTATCCTTTGAACTTAAATGTTCTTCATCACCTGTTAGATAATCTTCTCTCATAGAAATGTCGTACTCATACAAAGATAGAAAAATACCTGTGGGGTCGATGGACTTTTTGTATGCCTTCTCAATCCTTTAAACTGAAAAATAACCCTTAACTTCGCAACGAAATTCAGATTCTTATGCGTCCTAATGCCCGAAAAAATATCATTTACTCACTAGTCTTATTGGCTATGGTAATTCTTGTTTATTCTTGGAGAAATCAAAATCCTAAGACCGCGGAACAAGAGAAAGAATTTGAGGTAAATGGTAAGTTGACCCTATCCGGGAAAACGATGGGGACTACTTATAATATTACCTACCTGGACGATGAAGGAAGAGACTTTCAACCATCAATCGATTCTTTACTAGTAGTTTTCAATCAGAGTTTGTCCACCTATATTCCTGATTCAGAGTTGAGCAGGTTTAATAATAGCGACACACTTGACTATGAATTGCCCTATTTATATCCCATTCTGCAGGCAAGCAAGGAAATCAACCTAAAGACCTCCGGGGCCTTTGACCCTACTGTCGGACCTTTAGTAAATATTTGGGGTTTTGGGCCTACTGGCCCTGAATTGAAAGATAGTGTAGATATACAGAATCTGTTGAAATTAGTGGGCTTTGAAAAAGTAGACTTCGATTCGGAACAGGTGAGAAAAAAGGTATCTGGTATTTATCTAGACTTTAGCAGCATTGCAAAAGGTTATGGAGTGGATGTGGTAGCAGAGTTCCTATCTTCGAAAGGAATCAAAAACTACTTGGTAGAAATTGGTGGAGAATTAGTGGCAGGAGGAGTAAACGAAAATGGAGAATTATGGAAAGTTGGAGTAAATCGACCTGAGGAATCTTCAAGTGCCTCAGATTTATTTAGCATAATTGCCCTTCAAGACAAGGGGATGGCTACCTCAGGTAATTATAGAAATTTTTACGTTAGAGATTCTGTTAAAATCTCCCATACAATAAATCCCAAGACTGGTTATCCTATTTCCCAAAACCTATTAAGTGCAACCGTAATCGCAGAGGATTGCATGACTGCAGATGCATATGCCACAGCATTGATGGTGATGGGTACCGAACAAGCAATCGCTTTGGATTCCGCATTAGATGAAATTGAGGTTTTCCTTATTTACAGCGATGAAAATGGAGAATTTAAAACTTTCGCAAGCGAGGAATTAAAACCTTATCTTTCTTTCCTTCAGAAATAATTTATTTCAAAGAGATCTTTTATTTGAGAACAGTATCTGTATCCATATTTAAATGCAACATTATTGAATTTTATTACCTTTGCCGGGGTTATACCTCCAACTTTCTGAAAAAGGAAAGTAAAACTTGGTCATGGGAATAAACTTTCTGCTTCTTTTTATTACAGCCCTTGGCGCTGGTTCCTTGGTGTTTATCGCTCCGAATTTTAGGGACAAGTATTTTAAACTGGTTCTAGTTTTCGCAGGATCATACCTTTTTTCAATTACCATTTTACATATTCTCCCAGAACTTTTTCATAGTGGTTATGAAGGAGGAAGAATGGGTTTATACATTTTGATCGGTTTTTTGCTCCAGCAATTGCTGGAGTTTTTATCGAGTGGAATTGAACATGGCCACATTCACCATCATCACGGAGAAACCAAAGCCGGAATTTTTACTGTCATGATAGGACTTTTTATTCATGCTTTCCTGGAGGGCACTTTGCTTTCTCATGGTAGTTTAATAGGAACTGGAACTGAAGCCTTTGGACATGTTCACAATAGCAAGACGGTTTTGGCAGGAGTAATCTTACATAAAGGCCCCGCAGCATTTGCCCTCGCCGCAGTCCTCAGCAGCTCTTTGAGTAAAAAATGGACTTTGATATTACTGACTCTCTTCGCCTTAGCTTCTCCTTTAGGCATGTTTTCTAGTGCCTATTTATTCCAAAGCGGAATACTTGAAAAAGAAGGAGTCGGAATGCTTTATGGATTGGTAGCGGGAGGATTTCTTCATATTTCTACCACAATTTTCTTTGAGAGTAGCCCTCATCACAAATTCAATTGGAATAAATTGATTGTTAGTTTTTTGGCCGCTGGCCTAGCTATTTTATCAGAATATTTTTTCTAGAAATCTCTATTTTCTAGCTTTTGAGACTTCTAATAATTTTGGAGAATCAATGAACTTTCGGAATTAAATCAGGCAAATGGTAGTGCTTACCTTAAATTTTCATTATTTGATGTAAAAGAGGTTGCATTTCGATGGAAACTACACTTACTTTTAAAATTGATTCCAAAAATAAACCCTCAAAATCATGGCGAATGATGCAGGCAAAATGAAAGCCTACTGGAAAAAGAACCTCAAGACCCTATTTTTTTTATTACTCATCTGGTTTTTAGTATCCTTTGGATTTGGGATTCTTTGGGTAGAAGAGTTGAATACGATCCGTTGGGGAGGATTTAAATTGGGATTTTGGTTTGCGCAGCAAGGCTCTATTTATGCATTTGTACTGTTGATTTTTGTCTATGTCTATCGAATGAATAAACTGGATAAGGAATTTGATGTAAACGAAGAATAAAGTCTAACCTCCAAAATCACCAAAACAGATGGATATCTTAACCTGGACCTATATTCTTGTTGGACTCTCGTTCACCCTATATATTGGCATTGCAATTTGGACCCGAGCAGGGTCAACCAAAGAATTTTATGTAGCTGGTGGAGGCGTTTCTCCCTTAGCAAATGGAATGGCAACTGCAGCGGATTGGATGTCTGCTGCCTCATTTATTTCTATGGCAGGCATCATTTCTTTCGCGGGATATGATGGCTCTGTTTACCTAATGGGTTGGACGGGGGGCTATGTTTTACTTGCTCTTTTATTAGCTCCTTATCTCAGGAAATTCGGAAAGTTTACGGTTCCTGACTTTGTAGGTGATCGCTATTATTCCAATACTGCCAAAGTAGTGGCTGTGATTTGTGCCTTGTTTATATCTTTTACATATGTCGCAGGACAAATGCGAGGCGTGGGAATCGTGTTTTCAAGGTATTTAGAGGTACCTATTGAGTGGGGTGTGGTTATAGGGATGTGTATAGTTTTTTTCTATGCTGTTTTGGGTGGAATGAAAGGGATTACTTATACCCAGGTTGCTCAATATTGTGTCCTGATTTTTGCGTACATGGTTCCGGCTATTTTCGTTTCTATGCAACTTACCGGAAACCCCGTTCCGCAATTAGGTTTAGGAAGCGAACTTGCTGATGGTACTGCCCTCTTAGATAAGCTTGATGGAGTTTTAGCAGAACTAGGTTTTGCGGAATATACTTCAGGCCGAAAAGAAATGATTGATTTATTTATGATCACGCTAGCCTTAATGGTGGGCACAGCTGGACTTCCGCATGTGATCGTTAGGTTTTTTACAGTTCCCAAAGTGAAAGACGCTCGTCTTTCCGCCGGTTACGCTTTGGCTTTTATTGCTATATTATATACAACTGCCCCTGCAATTGCTGCATTTGGAATTTATAATGCCATTAATAGTACTTCTGAAAAAGAAATATCTTCCCTTCCTGTATGGATTTCCAATTGGCAAAAAACAAACCTAATTGCAGTCGACGATAAAAATGGAGATGGGAAGGTCCAGTATGTAGCAGATCCAGAGACCAATGAATTAACTATAGACAGAGATATTATGGTCTTGGCAAGTCCAGAGATTGCGGAACTTCCGAATTGGGTAGTTGGCTTAATCGCAGCCGGAGCCATGGCAGCAGCTTTGTCTACAGCTGCAGGATTATTACTGGTTATTTCCACTTCTGTTTCGAGGGATCTATTTAAAACATTTAAGCCTGAGATTTCGGAGAAAAAAGAGTTGAGAATTGCGAGATTAGCCGCTGCTGGCGCTGTTTTGCTTGCGGGTTACTTCGGAGTAAACCCTCCTGGTTTTGTGGCACAAGTCGTTGCTTTCGCATTTGGCTTGGCAGCGGCATCGTTCTTCCCTGTCATAATTATGGGAATTTTTTCTTCAAGAATTAATAAAGAAGGGGCAATTGCAGGAATGATATCTGGATTGGCTTTTACTTTAGCCTATATTATTTATTTTAAATTTATCTCTCCTGAGCTTAATACTGCTGAATATTGGTGGTTTGGAGTTTCTCCAGAAGGAATTGGATCGATCGGTATGTTTATCAATTTTCTGGTATGTATTGTGGTTTCACAATTTACACCAGCACCTCCACAATCTGTTCAGGATATGATTCAAGAAATTAGAATTCCACGTGGCGCAGGCAAAGCAGTTGATCATTAAGCTTAAATTAGAATCCTTAAAAAATTAGATTATCGATAACCCAATAGCATCATGAGTGATAGAATACATACCCTGAGCGGGTACTTACACGAGTATCAAAAGAGTGTAGCACAACCAGAAGAATTTTGGGCAAGAATTGCAGATTCATTTCATTGGAGAAAGCAATGGGATCAAGTATTGAAATGGAATTTTGATGGGCCAGACGTAAAGTGGTTTTTAAATGGCAAATTGAATATCACCGAAAATATTTTTGAAAGGTATTTATTTACTATCGGTGATAGACCGGCGATTATTTGGGAACCAAATGATCCGAACGAAAAAGGAAGAACAATTACTTATAGAGAACTTTTCCATGATGTTTGCCGATTCGCAAATGCATTGAAAAGTAAAGGGATTGGAAAAGGTGATAAAGTAATTATTTACATGCCTATGGTTCCTGAAGCTGCAGTGGCTATGCTTGCCTGCGCAAGAATAGGAGCTGTTCATTCTGTCGTTTTTGCGGGCTTTTCTAGCAATGCTTTAGCTGACAGAGTGATTGACTGTGGGGCAAAAGCTATATTAACTTCTGATGGTAATTTCCGGGGAAGCAAAAAAATCGCTGTTAAGTCCGTGGTTGATGAAGCTTTGGAAAAGAGCTCAGTTGAAACGGTAATTGTTTATCAAAGAACGAAGCAAGAGGTCACTATGAAAGAAGGGAGAGACTTCTGGTGGCATGAGGTCGTATCCAAAGAAACTGACCAAAATACAGCCGAAGAAATGGATAGTGAAGATATCCTCTTCATTCTATACACCTCTGGTTCTACAGGAAAACCGAAAGGAGTTGTCCATACCACTGGG
>NZ_JAHEBC010000267.1 GCF_024642405.1 Algoriphagus sp.
TCCCGAACAGAGAAGTTAAGCCCTGCAGCGCCGATGGTACTGGGGTTACACCCGGGAGAGTAGGTCGCCGCCACATTATTTAAGCCCTTTGGTTAACTCCAAAGGGCTTTTTTTGTATTTATGAGAAAAACTGATTTTTATCATATTCTTGCATAGGAATGGTCATGATGTTCTCGTTCCTCAATAAATAGCTTTGAGGAATGCTAATCAGAATGGAAACGAAGTCTTCAACCCATACGAAATTTGATCTACCATCTAGATTTATAAGTCCATTAAAAAGTGAAATTCTAAGTTATGAATTCCAGCCTGCTCTAGCTGATGGTCAATTTGTTTTTGATGGTTCTGATTATTCACTTTTTACTATGGAACTCAATAAAGTTTTGGATTGGCTAATGATTCATGATTTCCCAAAAGCAATTGAAAAAGAACCTTGTAATACGCCAATTCTTTTGTTTGTCCCTAATTTCTCAGTAAAACATCTTCTATTTCATTATGATGGCACAGAAAGTTCTGCTAAAATCATTGATAAATTCTTAACTCTTTTTCAAAATTTAATTCGTGGAAGCAAAGCGACGATTATTTCCCCTAGTTTTATTCCAAAATCGAGATTAAAAGAAGAACAAGAACTTATACAAAAAATTTCAGCTGCTACTTCAGAAACCAGCTTTATTAAATTTAATTTTTTAAGAATAGGTGATTTTTGGTCCTATGCAGTGCAACATAAATGTACTCTTTTAGTAACGACCAAAACCTACCAAAAAGAACTCTCAAATGTGCTTTTTAATTTTTATAAAGGGGCTCTTTGGGATGATCAATTATCATTTTACTTATCCTTATAAAGTATGGTAATTATTGACGTAAATCATGTTTTTAGAATAATTAATAATTTAATTTTTGTAAACTTAAAAAGATGAAAACTTCGAAAATCTCAAATTCAGTAATAGAATGCTACCACTGTGGGGAAGCTTGTACTGATTCAGGTTTGGCGATTGACGATAAAAATTTTTGTTGCCAAGGTTGTAAGCTTGTATTTGAAGTTATTTCTGAAAATGATCTTTGTTCTTATTACGATCAAGAAAAGTTTCCTGGTGAGACTCAAAAATTAAAAAATACAAGACTAAATAGATTTGACTATTTAGATGATGATCAGACGAAAATTCAATTATTAGACTTTAAAGGTGATTCAGAAAGTCATATATCATTTTTCATTCCACACATTCACTGTGCCTCATGCATTTGGTTATTAGAAAATCTCGTTCTTATCCATTCTGGTGTTTTAAATAGTAGAGTTGACTTTATTAAGAAAAAAGTCCAGATAAAATTTGATCACCATAAAATTTCACTAAAGGAATTAGTATCTCTTTTGTCAACTATTGGCTATGAACCAAAAATAAGCTTATCTGATCAAGGAGGTAAAATTAAGCCTGTTTATGATCGGAAATTAGTTTCCCAGTTAGCTGTGGCAGGGTTTTGTTTCGGAAATATGATGCTATTCAGTTTGCCAGAATATTTTTCCGAGACTCAATTACTAGGAAATGAATTTCGAGGTTTGTTTAACTATCTGAATGTTGTGCTGTCATTGCCGGTAGTTTTTTATTCAGCAAGAAGCTACTACTTGTCTGCTTGGAATTCCTTGAAACAGGAGAAAATAAATATGGATGTTCCAATCGTATTAGGGATCCTAGCTTTATTTCTTTATTCCCTATGGGAAATATTTGTTTTTGGTAATGCTGGATTCATGGACAGTCTTGGTGGGTTACTATTTTTCTTGCTCTTAGGTAAATTATATCAACAAAAGACTTTCGCCAATTTAGAGTTCGATAGGGATTATAAATCTTATTTCCCTATGGCTGTCACAAAACTAAACAAGGATAGAGAAGAGGTAATCCCTATTTCAAAGCTTGAAATTGGAGATGTGATCCTCATTAGAAATGAAGAGCTCATTCCTGCAGATTCAATTTTGCTCAGTGAAAATGCTAATATCGATTATAGTTTTGTCACAGGAGAAGAAATCCCGGTACCAAAACAAAAAAGAGAAATTATTTATGCCGGTGGCCGTCAATTTGGAGATCCTATTTTATTAACTATTCAAAAATCCCCCTCTCAAGGATATTTGACAGACCTTTGGAACAGCGAATCTTTTGAAAAAGAAAAAGTCGGATTATTGGAGCCCCTGGCAAATAAAGTGAGCGGTATTTTCACTTGGGCCGTCCTTTCAATAGCATTTATCGCATTTGTTTTTTGGAGTTTTCAAGATTTTTCAATCGCTATTAAAGCCTTTACATCAGTTCTCATAGTTGCATGTCCCTGTGCTTTGGCTATGTCAACACCTTTTACTCTTGGAAATACCTTGCGCATTTTTGGAAAAGGAAAATTCTATTTAAAAAATGCCGGGATCGTTGAAAAGTTGGCACAAGTAGAAACCATTGTTTTCGATAAGACAGGTACGCTTACCGCACCAGCTAATGCTCATATTGAGTTTATTGGTGAAAAGCTAACTGATCAGACCTTAGGTATTCTTAAATCTATGGTATCCAAATCAAGCCATCCTTTAAGTAATAGGATTAATTATTTTTTAGGAGATATCTCCCCGGAAAGTATTTCAGATTTTAAGGAAATAAAAGGAAAAGGGATTCAGGCTTTTTATAAAGGAGAGCAGATAAAGCTTGGTTCAAAGGAATTTACCCATTCGGCTATTCTTCAAGATATCAAAGACGGCAACCTTGTTTACTTATCTGTAAGTGGAGAGGACTTAGGATATTTTTATATAAGGTCAGGTTTGAGAAAGTCAGCGCCTAAAATGATCCAAGAATTACAAACTGACTATGAACTCCACTTACTTTCAGGGGACCACAGTCATGAACAAAGTTCATTAATTGATCAATTGGGAAAAAAGCTGATATTCAATTTTAATCAGAGCCCTTCTGACAAACTTAATTATTTAAAAAAACTGAATAGAGACGGTAAACATACCCTGATGATTGGAGATGGGTTAAATGATGCTGGAGCTTTGCAGGAAAGTGAAGTTGGAATAGCTGTAACAGAGCAAGTGAGTCATTTTTCCCCTGCCAGCGATGCCATATTAGATGCTTCCGTTATTTCTAGAATTCCCTCATTTTTAAGCTTTGCCAAAGCAAATAGGAATATTATTAAAATCAGTTTTCTATTGAGTTTCGCCTATAATATTATTGGTGTTTCCCTAGCGGTTCAAGGAATTTTGAGTCCCGTGATTTGTGCAATACTAATGCCTTTGAGTAGTATATCGGTGGTAGTGTTTACAACATTATCTACCAATTTCATCGCAATTAGAAAAGGTCTCATCAAACTAAATCAAAATTAAGATGGAGGTAATCTTTCTATTAATTGGAGTCAGTTTAATCTTAGCAAGTACCTTTTTATACTTGTTTTTCAAGGCCATGAAGGATGGACAATTTGACGATGATTATACCCCATCAGTGAGAATTTTATTTAATAGTCAGCAGAAAAAAGAAAAAAAAGATCAACCATCAAAAACTAAGTCCAATGAGTGATTCTACATTAGAAACGTTCCATTATGACAATAAGATTGTCAAGTATTTTGGGGCTGCCACCATTATTTGGGGGCTCGTCGGGATGCTTGTGGGGGTGATTGCCGCCACACAGCTATTTCTTCCTGAAGCCAATTTGGGAAACCCTTATACTACTTTTGGTAGGATAAGACCATTACATACGAATGCAGTAATTTTTGCATTTGTTGGGAATGCCATTTTTGCGGGTATTTATTATTCTATGCCCCGCTTATTGAAAACCCCCATGTGGAATAAAACCCTGAGTTGGTTTCATTTTTATGGGTGGCAATTAATCATTTTGGCAGCTGCAATCACACTTCCCTTAGGGCTTACTACCTCTAAGGAATATGCTGAATTGGAATGGCCAATTGATATCGCAATTGCTCTTGTTTGGGTGGCATTTGGAGCCAATATGATTGGAACCTTAATTACTAGGAGGGAAAGACATATGTACGTAGCTATCTGGTTCTATATGGCCTCATTTGTTACGGTTGCGGTTTTACATATTTTCAATTCATTAGCTCTACCGGTTTCTTTATTCAAGAGCTATTCTGCTTATGCAGGGGTTCAAGATGCGCTGGTACAATGGTGGTATGGACATAATGCGGTGGCATTTTTCCTTACTACGCCGTTTTTGGGATTAATGTATTATTTCTTGCCTAAGGCCGCAAATAGGCCTGTTTATTCCTATAAACTATCTATTGTGCATTTTTGGTCATTGATTTTTATTTACATGTGGGCAGGTCCTCACCATTTGCTTTATACAGCTTTGCCCGAATGGGCTCAGGTTTTAGGAACAGCTTTCTCTGTGATGCTAATTGCTCCTTCTTGGGGTGGTATGGTTAATGGTCTTTTGACCTTGAGAGGAGCATGGGATAAAGTAAGTAATGAACCTGTATTGAAATTTATGGTAGTGGCATTGACTGCCTACGGGATGTCAACTTTTGAAGGGCCGATGCTTTCTCTGAAAAATGTAAATGCGATTGCCCATTATACTGATTGGATAGTTGCACACGTCCATATCGGAGGTTTAGGTTGGAATGGATTTTTAACATTCGGTATGCTTTACTGGATGTGGCCAAGATTGTTTAAAACAAAAATCTATTCTTTGAAGCTGGCAAATACTCATTTCTGGGTAGGGACATTGGGTATCATTTTCTATGCACTTCCAATGTATGTAGCTGCCTTGACTCAGTTCTTGATGTTGAGAGAATTTGATGATATGGGTCGATTAGCTTATGGTAACTTCCTCCAAACTGTTGTCGAGTTAGTTCCTATGTATATTCTCAGAGCGTTTGGAGGATTACTCTACTTGAGTGGAGCAGTAATCATGGTTTATAATATGTGGAAGACAGCACAGCAGGGTGTTTTCCAAGAAACTGAAGTGGACTCTGCTCCTGCCTTAGCAAAAAACTACAAGCCGGCAGGCGAATTTTGGCATAGAGCATGGGAAAGAAAGCCAGTCTTCTTTACTGTATTAGCAACAATAGCAATTGCAATTGGTGGAGCGATTGAGATTATTCCAACCATTCTGGTAAAATCAAATGTGCCCACCATTAGTTCTGTGAAGCCATATACTCCTCTAGAACTTGAAGGTAGAGACCTCTACATAGCAAACGGATGTGTTGGTTGCCATTCTCAGATGATTAGACCTTTCAGGTTTGAAACTGAACGATATGGTGAATACTCTAAAGCAGGAGAATTCGTATATGACAGACCGTTCTTATGGGGTTCAAAGCGTACCGGTCCTGAT
>NZ_JAHEBC010000268.1 GCF_024642405.1 Algoriphagus sp.
CTCGTTGCAATGGCTTCCCATCTAAAAAAACTCGTTCGGAATTTGCCATAACTATGACAAATCTTTCGTTTTGAGGCCCTTGAATTCTATACGGGCCAAGGACTCCCTCAAGTATGGGCAACTGAATTGAGGCGAACTTTCCTTTAGCAATGGAAGCAAATCCCTGAGTGCTGGCGGTCCAGTTTCCCTTCATTTTATAATTAGAAGTAAACTGTAAACCTTGAACATTTTTATAGTATCTTAAAAACTCTGATTCCCTTTGTTGTAGGACAACGTCACCTGCAGCCATACTAAAATCATCATTGTATAGCTCAATCAATACATTGTCAAAGTCCTGAATCTGCTGCGTGTTCCCTTCTGGTTGAAATGGAATATTTTGGTCAGTAATACTGGCTCGAATCTTCAAGTTTTCAGATACGCTACCTTCGAGCTGTAAGTTTAAAGCAGAATTAACAAAAACATTTTGGGTGTTTCCAAAAGAAACCCCTCGTGTTAAACTTCCGGATTTATAAAGATCTGTACTTGGAAAAAGTTCTTCTCTAAAATCAAAAGTAGGTGATTCAAGGAGCCTATTATTTTTAAACTGAGCCATTGAATCATAATCATACAATAGCGTTCTCTTGGATACTGACTTATCAAAACGAATAGAAAATGTTTGATAACAAAGGTTCACAGAATCAGGAACACTTTCGGAACCAATCAAAATCTTCAATTGGTTGGTATTCAAATCATATTTAAATGAATATGTTTTTCCGCTTTGATCTTGAATACGAATAGTCTCTTCTAAAATAGAAAGGGAATCAATAAAAGCAGGATTTGAAAAATCTAAAGGTCTTACCCATCTACATTTTTCTTGAGCTTTTGCGCTAGCAAAAAAGCTTATAAAAATAATCCAAGAAATGACCCAGGTTCGCATCTTCAAATTGAAAGCACTTTTCCCTCCAAGGTAATAAAAAGAGTAAATTATTTGAGCAAAGGAAAAGTGAGGTAAAATGTTGTCCCCACATTCATTTTAGTTTCAAACCATATTTTACCGCCTGCTGTCTCCACTCCGCTTTTAGCGATGGCCAAACCTAGACCTGAGCCTTGACTTTTAGTACTGAAATTGGGAATAAAGATTTTATCTCTTAGTTCTGGGAGAATTCCATTCCCATTATCCGAAATTTCAAGAAAAACCGCCTGATCACTCATCCAAAGCCAGACTCTAATTTCTGGTTTTATACCACTTTCTACAGCCTGAACCCCATTTATTATCAAATTAGAAATCACTCTTCCAAAAAGCTTATCATCACCAAGAATGGGAATATTATCAGTGTAAGAGTCATCTTTAAAATACAAATCCAAACGTTCATCATTTTTAAAAAGCTCCAATACTTGATTTAAAATATCTTTAAAATTCATCAAGTCATTTTTCGGCAATGGCATTTTGGCAAAGGTGGAAAATGAAGAGGCAATTCCACTTAAAGCATCTACCTGATGAATTAGCGTTTCCAATGATTTCTTGAGCCTTTCATGATCATCCAATTGACCAGCACTTTGCAATCTTAATAAATGTTGAAGAGTAAGCTTCATTGGAGTTAGAGGGTTTTTGATCTCATGTGCCACTTGCTTAGCCATTTCCCTCCAAGCAGATTCCTTTTCTGTAGAAGCCAATACTTTCTTACTCGATTCAAGCTTAAAAAGCATGTTATTATATTCATTCACCAGTAAACCAATCTCATCTTTAGATCCCCAATACATAGGCTCATTATTTTCGAGGTTAGTTGTTTTAAGCTTTTGGGTCAAAAGTTTGAAGGGAAAAGTGAGATTTTTGGAAACAAAATACGAGACGATCAAGAAAAGAATAAAGATTATAACGAAGGCGTTAAAAATATTGCTCAAAACATCTGAAATAAGTGCATTCAATTCTGCCTCAGACTCAAAAAATGGTACGGCCAAAATCCCCAAATTTCTTTGGCTATTCGAAGAAGGAATGGCTAAATAAACCGACTTGTAAACTAATCTCCCAATCTTTTCATCTGCAAGAAATCGATTTTGATTCATCTCCTCAATCTCTGAGATTGCAGCTGGATTTATCCAATTTGAAAGTATTTTCTTTTCAAAGATATTCGGTCTATTGGAAGCTTCCAGGATCCCTGAGTCAGTATATAAATGCAGATCACTAGCAATGGTATTTGCAAGATTATTAACTTCCTCATTAATAATATCTCGATCTACATCACCAACTTTTTGATTATTCAAGAAACTACTTAGATTCCCCCGGATCAAATTTGCCTTCTGAATATATTGACGATCTAAATCCTCCCTGTAACTATTCGCCAACAAACCAATTGTTATAATACTGATAATGATTATAGGAAAGAAAAATGCGAAATTCAGGTAAAGCTGAAGCTTTGTGGAGTAGTTAAATTCGAAAGATTTAAAACCTCTAATAAAAATATTAATCAGAATTGCCAAAAACGTAAGAAATACAAACGCCACAAAATAAAGGGAAATGTTCCCGAAAAAATGAGATAGAGTCATATTTGGCGAAGAAATAATAATTTTATCCTCGCCATTTATAATTCCGAAATGCTGAAAATCTCCAACGTGAATTCCTTCTTTGAATAATTTACTTTCGTCTATTCTGGCTTTTAACTCCTCCGATTGATAATTAAAAGTTCCTGTACTTCTCACTAAATCGTTTTCCCTGAAAATCGCATAATCATAGCGGATAGGATCTAACCTTTCAGAATATTTTTTGTCCAATAAGAGTTTGGGATAAACACTTGTCGGTTGAACTCTAAGTTGATTTAATTCCAAAAATATAGTACCCTGTGGGGAGTCATCTTTAGTTAAAGGAATAAATGCGATAAACTGATTTCCCATATCTCCCTCACTCCCTCGAATAAAATAGAGATCTTTTACACTTGTTGCAAAATCACTATTTATATATCTCAAACGCAAGTCATTTAGACTACCCAAATCTAATGGCCCCTGCAACTGCTGACCTGAAGTAGAATACACACCAACCTTCACTTCAAATTGATCGAAATAATTATCCAGGTAGATCTTTCTGATTTTTGTTTCAATGGGATCTTTGGAAAGTAAGGGATCCCCCATTCTATTTTGGATAAAAAGATCAGATTTTATCCTTGAGAAAATTTCGCTCAAAAAGAATTCAGTCATTACATCATTCTCTATTAAATTTTGATTTGCAAAGCGAATCTTAGATTGCATCAACTGATTTTTTTCTGTTTGAAAAGTGCTTATTCCGCATATTCCTGCAGTCATCAAACATGCAAAGAAAAAAGTAAGAAATGTATCCAGTCCCAGTTTGAAAACATTTCTGAATAATTCAAACCGAACAACCAATGAAATAAGTCCAAGATGAATAACCCATACAACACCGCCCCAAATACTAAATGGGAAAATCAAACCTGCAACTGGAATACCTATCAAAAGTAGTCCTTTATATAACTCATTTTTATTTTTGTTGATTTCAAGAATTAAACTGATGAAGGTCAAAGAGATCAAAACATAAATCGCTCCCCACATAAATAAAATCAAAAAACTAAGGCCTTTAAACCAATCAAAAGAAGGTATTGATGTTATATCTAAAGCCCATTGGGAGTTGGAAATAATATCTCTTGGGAGAATCCAAACCAATGCAAGCCCTGCTGAACTGATCATTAAAGTGATAAAGCCAAAAACTCTAATTTCCACAGTTTCTTGTAAAGTCTGAATCTTCAATCTCATATCACTTGATGAAAGATGAAAAATGATCATCCCGAAAATGATAAAAGCACAAATTGTGTTAAGCAGCAAATCCCCTAAGCTTGGATTTAGCCAAGAAGAAGCATAATTCCCGGGGTCAAAAAGAGGTAAATTTAAATAGGCACTTGGGAAATCCAGAAGTAGCATAAAAGCTCGAAATCCAACCAATACTAAAGTTGCATATCCAATGGCCTGCCATCTTCGTTTTTTCTTCCATTTATTAAGGACAAAATCTGAACTCAATAAGAAATATAGAAGAAAGACTGAAGTGAAAAAGATTAATATTGCTGGATTTACCAACCGATTTGCGGGTTGATACCCAAAAAGAAAATCTATCCCAAATAATGGAATACCCGCTGGGTTTTTAATTTGGAATAGTCCTTCCTCAGGATTTGTATAAAGTCTAAAGCGATTGTTTCCAAATATTTCTGGATTCGACCCCGTAATTAAATAATCATTTTCGATGTTTCCCGGATATATTAATCTTAGAGCCTGCACCATTAAAAGTGGAGTTCCACTTTTACTTAACTGCCTTATTTTAATTAAAATTGAGCCGTAAGGATCCTCGATCAACTGATACTCTCTATCTTGATCGATCTGATCAAAATCAAAAGAAAAAGTAAAATCAGACCAATAAACCAGTTCTCTTTCTGAATTCAATAAAAAATAAGGATGCGCATGTTCTGACAACTCCATGTTCCTAAAGAAAATGGAGTCGGTAGAACTAACGTTCATAAGAATTTGAATAAAATCTTCGTCAAACTCTCTATCAACTTTTTGGATTTTTTCCTGTAGAGTTTCTAAATATCTTTCTTCATCACTTTTTTGGAAGAAAAAGAAATTTAAGATCAAAACAGTAAGTAGAGAGAAAACGCTGACCAAAATGATCAACCTCCTGGATTCATAGCTCATTTAGGCTAAAAATAAAAAAAGCAAAGCCTGTATCAAACTTTGCCATTCAGTATGCTTCAACGAAATGATAATTTTTCTTTTCTCTTTTTTGCAGCCCGATACCAAAAAAATCCGATAACCATGGCCATCAGATATGGCATGACAAACAAATAAAGAATCCCAGCATTTAGACCTGCCCCTATACTTGTATCCCCATTTGCAACATTATTCTCAACAGATGCTCTGCACATGGCGCACTGGGCATACGTATTGAATTGAGTAAAAACAAATAATGCAAACACTAAGAATATCTTATAAATCCGGTTCATAATTCAATTTACGATTTAAAATCTATTGGGTTCAATGTATATAATAAGGACTTATCATTAAATACACGATCACCCCAGTAATTGTGACATATAACCAAATTGGATATGCAAATTTAACCAGTTTTTTATGTTTTTCTCTTTGATCTGTATAACCATAATAATAGGCAAACAAAATCGGAAACAAAGCAATTGCTGCTAAAGCAATATGTGTTATCAGAAGCACATAATAAACAATTCGTATCGATCCTTCTCCTCCGAAACTAGTACTTTCAGCTGCACCATGATAGACTACATAAGACACTAGAAATAT
>NZ_JAHEBC010000269.1 GCF_024642405.1 Algoriphagus sp.
CCGCCATGATCGTTATCTTCCAAAAAATACTGATGTATCAGTAAAATATTCATTTGAATTTATAAAAGAAACTAGTTTCTATTTCAGGTGTCTTGAACGGAATATAAAGTCTATTCACTTCCTTATATTCTCCATAATGTTCGCTAAAGTAGCCTTTTTCATATTTAGAAAAATCTCGAAAATCAGTTTGAATTTGTAATTCATCTAAATTTTCTGAATTCCAAATTTGATAGGCTTCAGTATTTTTTGGTACGTTTAAAATAGTGTCTTTTACCCGCCAATGGTTTACTCCTTTTTTCTTAATCACATTTCTATTGTGGATGCAATTTCCAAAAAGAAATCTAAAAGCCGAAATTTTGCCTTCAAATTCCCAATATTCTTCTTTTTCAAAAATAGCTGCTTTCAAACATTGAGTCCAATAAAACCAAATAAACCTACTTCCTTTTAACATTTGACTTTTTTTCTCAATGCTTACTGTATTATGGCCAACAGTACCTTCAAAATTTTCTTTCAATTCTTTTTCACAATTGTATTTGTAAGTACCAGAATCTAACAAAACATTCTTACCATTTATCCATATATCAATATGTAAATTATCAGCTTGCTGAGGTCTATCTATATGGCTTCCACAACGGATAAAAGTGAGACTTTCAATTTCTCTGATTATGTAATATCCCCCAAAAGGGAATGAAAATGCTCCATTTTTCCAACTTAATGTAGGTAATTCAGCTTTGCATTTACTAAGTTTTTTTCCAAACCAATCCCATTCTGAGGTAGCTGCCTTTTCATACAAAAATTTCCCGGTAAGGATTTTATGCAAAGAATTAAGCTGAGGCCTATAATCTCTAAAATGCTGTTCACTTAATTGAAAAAATAATGCCCCATCGTTTGCTCCATAATTAGGAAGGAACCCATTTTCTTTCACTTGGCAGGTGAATAAAAAGTTTAAACAATCATATGCTTTTTTGTAAACACTAACAGAAAAAGGTTTTTGATGGATTTCTGTCAAAGTAATCCCAAAAGTCAAAAGCTGAACGACAACTCTTTGATAATTTGTACTGAATTGAAGGAAAGTACCATCTTCATAAATTTGATAATCAATCTCTTCTTCAAACCACCTTCTCCCTTGATCCGCCCATTTCTTTGTTTCCGGAATAAATGGAAACAAAAGCTCACTAACGGTCAAAAATAAGGTTTCGGAGATGGCATGATTGTTTCTCACAGCGATCCTTGAGAAATCAATGTGCTGATAAACATGGTGCAAGGACCAATAAACCACGTGCTGAACCTTGATCCAGAACTCCTCATTGAAATGGGGAGAGTTCCGGTAAAAATTCAGTGCAAAAGACCAATTAAATATCCTTAATGAAATTTCTTGACTGCACCTCCAATTTGGACCAGAGTTAATTGGATTACTAGTTATCCAACTTTCAATTTCATTTTTTACCCAAAGAGAATGATCTTCTCCAGAACTCAGATCATATCTGATGACATCATGAATAAAAGTGAATCTCGACTTTTCCCATAAATACTTTATATCTCCTAATGCTGGATCAAAATCAGGGACTTCACTCCAATGCTTTTGATTTGAAAAAACCTTACCTGTCAATGGGTGCGTGACCCAATTATAATTTAATCCTAAATCTAGCTCTTGGTGAAAGAAGAATCGAAATATACCTTTTTTGATTTTTTCAAATCGATCTTTTAGTTCTGTATTAGGCTGTTCATGCGAAGAAAAATCCTCACGCTGATCAAAGAAAAATCCCTTTTGATTTTCTCTCCATTCTTCCCAGGAAATGAAATATTTTAGAGGGGGATTCTGCGGATGTCTACTTTTAAGAAGACCGGAGCGTTTTTCAAATTCATGAGAAATTCGGTAAAAGACATACCTAAAACCCATATTTTGAATGAATTGAAAGTAAATTGGTATTTTTTTTAATTTATTAATCATGCGTAAACTTGCACCCATTGGCCAGTTTTCAAACTTTGAATAGACGCCAATGCAGCTCTACTTACGTTAAATATTTCATCAAAAGGGATGGGAGCTTCTCCCCCTTCTTTAATAAACTTAAAATAGGCTGCAAATTGGCTTTTATGACCTTTATCTAATTTCGTCTTCAAGTTTTTAAATCCTTTGACGCCAAAACCTGATGTCTGCCTAAAGTTATCCATGATCATGGTTTGCTCATTCCAATATGCTTCTAGTCTTTCTTTACTGTAAGCTTTTGATCCATTTGAAAAATAGTTAATCACAGAAGTACTTCCATTTTCATGTTTTACCATTAGTGTAGCATTGTCCGTATTTTCCTCAGGGTTGACACCCATCGCATTCATACAAACTGATTTGATTTTCGATCCGGTTAGGAAAACAGCTAAATCTAAATAATGACAAGCTTCTCCAATGATTCTCCCCCCGCCGACTTTCATATCATGAATCCAAACATTCGAAGGAATAAATCCAGCATTCATAGTAGCAACAAGTTGAATAGGCGTACCGGCATTTCCAATAGTCTTTTTCATAGCCATCGTATGAGGAGAAAAGCGTCTATTAAATCCTACCATTAGAGAAGATTGGCTTTGACCCCAAAATTCCTTTTCAATTTGATCCAAATCTTCACTTGTCAGCGCTAAAGGTTTCTCCACGAACACATGCTTTCCAAATTTTATCCCTTCTCTTACAAATTTGGCATGTGAATTATGTCGGGTAGTAATCACAAGAGTATCTACCTCTTTATCTTCTAAGATAAAATTATAGTCAGTGGTAGAATTTTCAATGGAGTGCTTTTTTGCAAGCTGAGTACCTGACAATCCTCCTGAAGATGCAATATATTTGGTCCTAATTGTCAAATCCTTAATTGCAGGAAGTAGCGTCATTTTGGTAAAGTTACCAGCTCCAATAATCCCAACTACTCCTTTTGAAATCTGAAATTTTGGGGGATTTACAATCAAAGTGCGATCTTGATTTAACTGCTTTTTCCCTTCTTTTTCAGAGTAGAGTAAAATACTGGCAATTGACTTTGAACTCCCAATATTTCCGTAAACCTGCTGAAAATTCTCCAAAGGAATTTGCTCTGTAATAAGTTCTTTTACGCATACTCTCCCGGATTTTAGGGAATAAAGAATGGACTCAAAGTTTCTTTTTTCCGTCCATCTCACATAGGGCAAAGGGTAATCTATCCCTTTTTGCTCGTAATCATCATCATATCTACCAGGACCATAGGAGCAAGACACTTGGAAAGTCAATTCCTTTTCATAAAAATCAGCTCGGCTTATATCTAATCCTATTACTCCTACTAATATGATTCTACCTCTCTTTCGAGACATTTTTGCAGCCTGAGATATTACCTCATTAGACTTAGTTGAGGCAGTAATAATCACCCCATCAGCACCAACTCCCTCGGTATGAAGCATTACTGTCTGAACAGGATCACCAGATTCACTCGGATTAACCGCAATTACCCCAAATTTTTCAGCCAACTGGCATTTAGCTTTGTCCAAGTCAATTCCAATCACTTGGCAACCATTAGCAATCAACATTTGAGCGGTCAATAGTCCTATTAAACCAAGCCCAGTGACAACTATTGTCTCACCAAAACCAGGATTACAAAGTCTCATTCCTTGAAGTCCTATAGAGCCTATCACTGTAAATACAGCTTCTTCATTGCTCACTTCAGCAGGGATTTTTGCGGTGAGATTTTTAGGAACCGATACATATTCGGCATGTGAACCATTGGATACAACACGATCCCCTATTTGAAAACCACTAACACCTTCGCCAACCTCTTCCACTACTCCGACATTGCAATAACCTAAAGGTAAGGGTTGTTCTAATTTATTAAAGACTGTCTCAAGGGTTGGAAGTAATCCTTCTGCTTTTATTTTATCCAACACCATTTTCACCTTATCTGGCTGCTGCCTTGCCTTTTGGATTAAGTTAGCTTTCCCAAATTCAACTAGCATACGTTCTGTTCCTAAGGAAACTAAGGAATGGGTAGTTCTTATTAATAAATTGCCTTTAGAGACAATAGGGGCTGGAAGTTCTTCTAAAATGGTTTCCCCTGTCTTAAAGGATTGTATAATTTGCTTCATACTACTTTTTGTATCCTGTATTTTGATGCTGTAACTGATCTTCAATTTCTAAGCAAAGCTTGGTAGACTTGAGTGTTTTCAACTCATCACCACGCTCTCCTTGTGAGATTTTCCTCCCTATTTCTTTATACATTTTCCGTAAGTAGGCTAATTTATCCGTGCTGTACTTCCGAATAATTTTTTCATTGGATTCACTTTCATAATAAAGAGAATCTTTGACATAAGCTCTACTTCCTGGAACTGAAAATTCAACATATTCTCTCATTCCTATTCTATTAGAACCTGTATCAGATAGGGTAATAATGCCAGAGGCTCCATTACTTAACTTGATTTGAATTACTAAATCTTCAGGAGTAAGTTGATTTACCTGAAAGTCAATCCAATCACAGTAGTCATTCAAAAATAAAAAATGGTCAATCCAATGACAGCCATTTGAAGTAATTCTACTTCCCGAAACAGGCCAGTTGTACCAATGATATTTATCCAAAGGTATCTCAAATACGGTAGCTTTAAAATGGACAGGATCTCCCAAATTCACTTTCAAATCTTCCTTAATGAAATCATTAAAAATCTGATATCTCTTCTGAAAACATTGAAAAAAGATGGCTTTCTTCTCCCTAGCAATTTTTTCAAATTGATGATAATCTTCCCAAGTTGTAGCTATTGGTTTTTCAATTACAGGAATGATACCATTTTCAATTGCAGATATTGCTAGTTGAGCATGTGTATGGTGAAAACCAGCTATTAACCAAACGGGTATCTTAAAATCATCCACTTCGGCGAAAGGGGAAGTTGACGCAATTGATATTTTTGAATTAACAAATAAAGAAGGATCAATTTCATGTACTTTAACCACCTCGACAAAAGGTTTGAGATAGGGTAGCGTAATTGTTCTAGCATAATTTCCAAACCCAAACAAAGCTGCATCAACTGCTTTTTTATTTTTTTTGATTTGAACAAGTTCAAAATTCTTTTTTTGTAAAAAGACTTGATCTATTGATTCAAAAGAAATAGTTGAAATCATTAAAAATAACGACTGCAATGATTCCATTGGAAGGATGGAATTTTTTCCAGAAATAATTGGGAAAACATTTTCCAGCTCTTTTTCATTTTTCAAATCAAATAAATCCGATTTAATTCTAGCCCAGCCTCTGATTATCGAATAATTATCGTTTAGAGGAAGTAACCAGTTCTTC
>NZ_JAHEBC010000270.1 GCF_024642405.1 Algoriphagus sp.
CCAAATTAACTGTAAAAACTGCCTTGCAAAAAGACAAAGTCATCCTATCAATCGGAGATAACGGCGGAGGCATTCCCAAAGAAATTCAGGATAAAATCCTCCAACCATTTTTCACTACAAAGAAAGGAACCGAAGGAACAGGACTTGGACTTTCCATCACGCATGATATTGTCAAAGCGCATGGAGGGGAGCTCACTGTGAAAACGGAAGAAGGAAAAGGATCGGAGTTTATCATCAAGCTGCCGATTTCAAACCCAAACTAGACAAATTATGGAAGCCAGGGACAATTTTTCGGATTTACAAGAAGAGCTAACACAGCTTAGAAGAGAAAAGGAAATAGAAAGAGCTCTGGAGAAAGTAAGAGAGAGAGCTATGACAATGAATCATAGTAAGGAGTCGCTCCAACTTTTAAATGTTTTTTTTAATCAGGTGAAAGGTTTGGGTATCCCCTTGGAGTCTTGCTTTATTACCTTAATTAATCCCGAGTCAGAGACTTTAGAATTTTGGATTCAACATGGAAAGCAGCAAGCCGAGGCCATAACTGTAAGTGCGCGGGATAATCCAATTTTTGATGAAACAATTAAGGCATTTATTGATAAAGTAAAAGTTATCAACGTCGAAATTCCAAAAGAGCACTTTGCCGCAACCTTAAAGGACCTATTCGGATTGGATATTCCTCTAGACCCTAATGAATCGATTTTTAATTTACTGAGGATTTGGCATCGATATGGAAATATTGGCTTTGGAACTTGGAATGTTACAAATAAAGAAGAAAGAGCTTTATTTCAACGCTTCGCTAAAGTTTTTGATCAGGCTTACACCCGCTTCCTCGACCTGAAAAAAGCAGAAGAACAGGCAAGAGAAGCGCAGATCGAAGTAGCTTTGGAACGCATTCGTTCGGCCTCTATGGCGATGCACAAAAGCGACGAGTTGCGTGAAACAGTTGCAATGTTATATGAAGAAATTAAATCATTGGGTTTTGAAACACCCGCATGTACCATTGTACTGTATGATGAAAGTAATCGAACTGTTACGCATTGGGTTTCGGGCTTTGCAAAGAATATATATCCGCAGAGCTATAGTCATCCGTATTTTGATCATCCCTACTTCCATGATCAACTGGATGCATGGAAGAGCGGTGTATCGAATAAAGTATTTGTATTTGAAGGTCGCCTGAAGAAATTCTATGACAAACAAATCTTCAACCTTGGCGATATGAAACATTTCCCTGAGGATGCAAGAAGGGAAGTCTCCAAAATGGAGAAACTGCTACTATCTGATGCATTCATGAAGTATGGAATGTTAGAAGTATTTTCTGATCATGCACTGGATGAAGAGAATGTACGCACGCTTCAGCGGTTCGCCAAGGTCTTCGAGCAAACCTACACCCGTTTCCTCGACCTCCAAAAAGCAGAAGAACAGGCAAGAGAGGCTCAGATAGAAGCGGCGTTGGAACGGGTAAGATCCCGATCTATGGCCATGCATCATTCAGCAGAGCTGGCTGATGTTGCCTCTGTAGTTTTTGAACAAGTCAAAAGTTTAGGTTTTGAGATTTACCAGAGTTGGATAGATTTTGTCCATGAGCCAGAAGATTTTCTGGAAATGTATATAACAGAATTTGGTGGGAAATATAATCCGAAACAAGTCAAGGTTCCTCTTTCTGTTAGCCCGATTGCTGAATTACTGCAAGAATGGAAAAGCGGGGTATCTTTTGTGGAGTATGGGTTTAAGGGCTCTGAAGTCAAGGGCTTTTTTGTAATACATTCACTTTCTGGAGACCCGATGTTTATTTTAGAAAAATATCCTGAAAGTATTTATTATCTGGGAGCCACTAATAAATATGGTACTGTATCCATCGCAAGTGTGGAACCGATAAATCCGGAAATCAAGCCCATATTATCCCGCTTCGCCAAAGTCTTCGAACAAACTTATACCCGCTTTCTAGATCTCCAAAAAGCAGAAGCACAGGCTAGAGAAGCGCAGATAGAAGCTGCTCTTGAACGCATTCGTTCGGCATCTATGGCAATGCATAAAAGTGAAGAATTACCTCAGGTTGCGCTGACTTTTTTAATTCAAATTGAGGAATTAGCAATTCCCGTATTAGGTGTAGCCTTATCCGAAATAAATACGGAGAACAATACCGGTATTTCATATTTTGCAGACAATACCAGGGAAAGTAAAAATCGTGAACTTATCATATCCAAAGAGTTTGAAATAAACGAATTCTGGATGGCCGAGGAATCAATAAAGCAAATGAAATCCGGCAAAAAGATATTCACCCTAACAGCAGAGGGCGAACGGCTGGAATTATGGATTAAATGGATAGATAAAAAATTCAGCAAAAAAAGGGCAGAGCGCCTTCGGTCAGCAAATTTGGATAAGGTTTTTTTTCACTCCTACCAATTCCATGAATATTCAAGCATTCTTTTCTCTTCTTTGGAACCTTTATCCGAAGAATACCGGCCTGTAATTCGACGATTAGTTGAAACTTTCAAATTATCCTATTTACGTTTCCTCGACCTCCAAAAAGCAGAAGCCCAGGCAAGGGAAGCACAGATTCAACTCGCACTTGAAAGGGTAAGAGCCAGAACGATGGCTATGCAACATAGCTCTGAGTTGACAGAAATAGCCACGGTTACCTTTAACCAGTTAAGGTCTCTTGACTTACATATCCATGGAGCTGTTGTCCACATTTTCGATCAGCAGGCCCCGGAAACCACTATTTATATCCAGGACAATGCAGGCTCTTTTACGCAGAAAGTTACCTTTCCCGCATCCAGGCATCGGATGATTACGGCCCTGCGAGATGCTAGGAAAAGACCCGGTCACCCAGTTACCGATAAATGGACCAAAGCAAAAAAAGATCAATACTTTTCCTGGGCGTTTAAGCATACTGGCCTTCAGTACCTCCCCGCAGCCCGAAAAAACTTTATTTTGAGTACAAAAGGATTTGCCAGGTCGGTGATCGCAACAGAACTTGTTGCCATTTGGGTAGATAATTTCGACGCTTTTCCATATACCATAGAGGAAAACAACACACTTCGCTTGTTTCTCAGGGTTTTTGACCAGGCATATACCCGCTTCCTCGATATCCAGAAAGCCGAACAGCAGGCTAAAGAAAGTCATATCCAATTGGCACTTGAAAGGGTAAGAGCCAGAACGATGGCGATGCAAAAAAGTGAAGAGCTCTCAGAGACTGCTGCAGTTCTATTCCAACAATTCCATGAGTTGGGATACGAAACGGAAAGAATAAACATTGGCATTATCAATAAGGATGAGCGAGTTATCGAATTTTGGTCCACCGAACAGGGTGGCAAAGCAATAGGCCAAATATTTAAAGGTTCAATTGACGAACCAACAACCATCAAGAAATTTTATAATGGGTGGGAAAATAATGAGGATTCGATTGTAGTGGATCTTCATGGTCAGGAATTAAAAAATTGGATCTCTTATGTGATTGATGAGATGGAAATACCCACTAAGGAACATTTAATTTCAGATCATCGATTTCATACTGGGGCATATTTTTCAAAGGGTTTGTTAATCATTACCAACCCTAATCCAATTCATAAAGAAACCCTCGAAATACTAAAACGCTTCGCCAAAGTCTTCGAGCAAACTTATACCCGATTCTTAGATCTAGAAAAAGCAGAAGCACAGGCGAGAGAAGCGCAAATAGAGGCAGCGTTAGAAAAAGTCCGTTCCCGCTCTCTGGCTATGCATAAAAGTGATGAGCTGCAAGAAGTCGTTGACTCTGCCTTTGCCAGATATAAAGAATTAGAAATTCAGACAGAAGGGGTCGGGATTATCACCTATTCTAGAGATTGGAGTTATGTCGATTTGTGGATTGGTACTGAAACTGGCTACTCTTCAAAAATTAAGTACCCCCTCAGGCCTGATAAAGATGCCTCTGAAAAGGAATTAGTATGGTACAATGCGCTCAAGTCAGGAAATGGACTGCTACTTCAATCGTTTTCTTTCGAAGAAAAAAATGAATTATGGGGCTACCACTTCAATGAAACTGACTTTAAATATGTATCAGAGGAACGTAAAAGATTCGTTCTGGAAGAAGCCAAAGCTTATACCATATCATACGCAATTTACAAGAACACTAGTTTCCAGATTGCTCGATTTACTGATCAATTATTTACGGATCAAGAAAATGATGTTTTAATGCGTTTTGGTAAAGTCTTCGAACAAGCTTATGTCCGCTTTCTTGATCTTCAAAAAGCGGAAGAACAAGCACGTGAGGCCATAAAGCAAGCTTCCCTCGATCGAGTTCGCGGTGAAATCGCGAGTATGCGAACTACCGCAGATCTGAATAGAATCACTCCACTAGTTTGGCAGGAGCTGACCCATCTGGGTGTTCCGTTTTTCCGGTGTGGTATTTTCATTATTCGGGAAGATGAAGAAATGGTCCATGCCTACCTGTCCACTCCCAGTGGTGAAGCTCTGGCCGGTCTTCATATTGGTTTTGGCGAAGAGGAAATTGGGATGATTCAATCTTCCATAGATAATTGGAGGCAGCAAAAAGTCTATACCGAGGAGTGGGACAAAGAGCGATTCCTTGAGAATATGAAAAACTTTATTCGCCGTGGAGATGTCAAAAACCCTAAGAAATATCAAGCTGGTGATTTACCACCAGAGCGCCTGGTGCTGCATTTAGTTCCTTTTAAGCAAGGCATGCTCTATGTCGGAAACTCAGGGCTTTTGGAGAAAGAACAGATTGAATTGGTACAAACCTTGGCGGATTCCTTCTCCGTGGCTTATTCCCGATATGAGGATTTCAATGCTTTGGAGATCGCAAAAAGCGAAATAGAAAACGCCCTGTCCGAACTGAAAGCTGCCCAAGAGCAATTGGTGCAGCAGGAAAAACTTGCCAGTTTAGGTCAGCTGACCGCAGGGATCGCCCATGAAATCAAAAACCCGCTGAACTTTGTAAACAATTTCTCTGATCTAAGCAGGGAACTAATCGAGGAGGTTTTTGAGGAGATGGAAAATCTGGAAGATTCTGATACCAAAGAAGAAATCATCTCCATTCTTGAAGATGTAAAAAGTAACCTCTTAAAAGTCCATGAACACGGGAGCAGAGCGAATGGAATTGTATCCTCCATGCTGCAACATAGTCGGGCTTCAGGAAGCAAGCGAGAGCCCAAACCTTTTAATCCCATGGTCAAGGAATTTGTTAACTTATCCTTTCATGGAATGAGAGCTGCCAAGGAACCAATCAATGTGGACATCGACTTGCAACTGGATCCTGCTATTGGAGAAGTGTCATTGA
>NZ_JAHEBC010000271.1 GCF_024642405.1 Algoriphagus sp.
TATTTCATCTAAGAAAATAGTCCCACCATTCGCTTCTTCAAACTTCCCGGTTTTACGACTCACAGCTCCTGTGAAAGCGCCTTTTTCGTGACCGAATAATTCACTTTCAATGAGATCCTTTGGAATAGCTGCCATGTTTACAGCTACAAAGCTTTTTTTCTTCCTGTCACTATTATAATGAATAGCTTTTGCAACAACCTCTTTCCCTGTTCCCGTTTCACCAGTAATAGAAACATTAATATTAGTTTTGATAGCTTTTTCTATCAGAGAAAAAACTTTTTTGAGTACAGGACTATTTCCTAAAATGGTTTTTTCAAATGAAAATTTCTGTCCTAATTCCTCTTTTAATATCTCTACTTCTTTTTTCAGAGATTGGTTTTCCCTGATTTTAATTACACTGTTCCAAAGTAGATCTTTGGTTGCATCGTCTTTTACCAAGTAATCACTAACCCCAGCTTTTAGCAAGCCTACTGCTACACTGATATCCTCTTGGGAGCTAATCACTACCACAGGAATTGTAGGATTATATTCTTTGATCTTTTGAAAAAGCTTATCGCCTGATAAATCGGGCAAGGAGAAATCCACGGTAATTAGATCAGGCTTTTCATGAAGCTTTGATAAACAAGATTTAGCAGTTGAAAACAAGGTCACATTATAATCTGGATTAAGACTTAAATGGTACTCCAAAATCTGACCATACCAAGGATCGTCCTCTACTATAAATATTTTAAACTGGCTCATACCTTTTCATTAAGTCATTAAGTTACTAAAAGGAACTGGAATCGATACAATTTTTGGAATTATTTCCATATTATGGAAATAATAAAATCCTGTAGCTATTTAAGTTGCTGATTATCAATTAATTATTTATTTGGATTAAGCTTTGAATATCGGTTGGCACACCGAAAAATAATAAGGATGAGAACGTTACAGATTCAAAAACAAGAAAATGGAATTAGTCAATTGCTTAAAAGCACCTTGAATTATGATCCAGAAATCCAACATCAATATGCTATTATAATTCCTTGCTATAATGAAGAAAAAAGGTTTGCCTTTCAAGAGTTTAAAACTTTTGCTTTAGAGCATCCAGAGGTTTTGCTTTGCCTAGTTAATGATGGGAGTAAAGACAGAACGCTTGCCGTTTTGAGGGGTATTCAAACTGAAAGTCCCAATAATATTGTGGTTTTTGACATGCCTCAGAATGGAGGAAAGTCGGAAGCGGTGAGGCAAGGAATGTTGTTTGTTCACAAGAATTATGATTCCAAGTTGATTGGTTTTTTGGATGCCGACTTGGCAACTCACCCGGAGGAATGGTTGCTGATGGCAAAGTATAAAGAAGCGCATCCAAAATTCGGAGCTATAGTTGGAAGCAGAATTCAGCGATTAGGTGCCGAGATTAATCGAGATGATAGCAGATCGCTAGCAAGTACAGTCATAAAAAAAATTATCAAGTCAATTCTAAAAGCAAATTTTCAGGATACCCAATGCGGGGCAAAAATTTTTCAGAGAAATCTTATCCCATTTTTATTTAAAACCCAATTTAAAACCCCCTGGCTATTTGATGTGGAGATTTTCCTTAGACTCCAAGAAAAATTCGGAAAAACTACCTTACAAAAAGGAGTACTGGAATACCCTCTATTACAATGGTCTGAAATAGGAGATTCAAGATTAAAATTAAAAGATACTATCAAAATTCCTTTACAATTACTCGGCCTATATTATCACTACCAAGTAAAAAGTAAACCGAAAGGGATTCTATCTAACAAGAAATCGAACTTCTCATATCAACTCAATTAAAATAAATAATAGATGAAAAATCAAAATAATTACGTCGCAATCATGGCCGGAGGAGTAGGAAGTAGATTTTGGCCTATTAGCAAAACAAGTTACCCAAAGCAATTTTTGGACATATTGAATACCGGAAAGACATTGATCCAGTCTACCTATGATCGATATAGCTCTTTTATTCCTGAAGAAAATATTTTTGTAGTGACCTCAGCGGAATACGTCTCCATCGTAAGAGAACAATTACCACAGCTGCCTGAGGAGAATATTGTTGCCGAGCCAGAAAGAAAAAACACTGCGGCATGTGTTGCATATATCTCTTTTAAACTGAAGAAAATGAATCCAAATGCAAACATGATTGTGGCCCCTAGCGACCATTTGATTGGAGATCTGGACTTATTCAGAGATACCTGTCAAAAAGCACTGGATTACACTTCCGAAAATTACGCTTTCGTTACTTTAGGGATTAAACCAACTCATCCAAATACTGGATATGGTTATATTCAATTCGATACCCACCAAAAATCAAATTCCGCGTTTAAAGTAAATCGCTTTACAGAAAAGCCTGATCTAAATACCGCAAAGGAATTTTTAGCGGAAGGAAATTACCTGTGGAATTCAGGTATATTTATCTGGAAGGCAGAAGATATAGTAGATGCTTTTTGGGAACATTTTCAATTTATGTATGATCTTTTTCATGAGGCAATTGCCGATTTGAACACACAAAAAGAGGCAGATTCCATCAGGGAAATTTATGAAAAATGCCCTTCTACTTCAATTGATTATGCGATCATGGAAAAGGCAAACAATGTCTATCTTATCCCTTCGAGTTTTACCTGGAATGATTTAGGAACTTGGAATAGTGCTTGGGATAATTTTTCAAAAGATGAAGAAATGAATGCCAGCAATAGCAATAGCACCATATTGGTAGACAGCAAAGGTTGTTTAGTCCACTCAAACGAGCAAAAACTCATGGTCATCGGGGGATTAGAAGATTTAATTATCGTCAACACACCTGATGCCCTACTTATTTGTAAAAAAGAAAATGAGCAACAAATCAAAGAATATGTAGCTCAAGTGCGGAAAGTAAAAGGGGAACTTTATATTTAGTAAAAGAGAGCTCAAGTGAAAAACCAAGATCAATTGTTATGGAGTGAATTTCTAGGGAAAAGGCTTCTTCTTGTAGCCTTATCTCTAGGTCTTCTTACCCATGGCATTATTGTCTATTTTACAATGCCTCAGACCTATGATGCCTATGTGCATTTATTTTTTGCGGATCATTATTCCAGATTTTGGTTTGAACCTTGGGAATACAGATGGTATACTGGCTTTTTAACAATCAGCTACCCTCCACTAGTCCACCAGCTTCTAGCATTAATCAGTAAAATATTTCCGCTGAAAATTGCATTCAGCATCTATTCCATCTTGGTTTATGAGGCATTAATAATCGGAATCTACCGGTTTACCAAGATGTTCTATTCGAAGCAAACAGCTGGAGTTGCTTCTATTTTAGCTGTCGTCTTGAGTTCCCTGGTTGAGACACTCCATGTATATGGTCAAGTACCCACACTCACTGGACTTGCATTTTTGTTGAATGCATTGCCTTTTCTATACCAGTACATCAAAACTTCAGACTGGAGATATTTACTTATGTCTCTATCATTTATTGCAGTAGTTGTCAGCTCCCATCACGTAACGGCTATTTTCGGAATGGTGTTTTTTATCGCTCCTGCTATGCTGATGGCCTTGGTAGACAGTCAACCAGAACTTGGTAGGAAAAGCATTTTCGGCAAGTTTATTCCAGAGTTGTTGATTCTTGCATGGAAGAAAAAAATCGGAATTCTGCTATTTGGCTTTAGTACTATTTTCTTAGCTATTAGTCTGATTTTTCCCTATTGGTATTGGAGTCGTACTGATCCAATCAGCCAAGTTTCAATTCCACATGGGTCTAGAGATAATTTCTTGGAAGAAACAAGCTCTGGGCTAGTTTTTTATGTAATCCCATTACTCCTGATTTTCGCCTTACTTCCTGCCATTTCTTATTTGATCACTCGAAAGAAAAGACATCTTGGTTGGGCTGTATCTTTCTTTGCATGCCTTTTGTTAGGAAGTGGTGGCACAACCCCTTTGCCCAAAATATTACTGGGAGAAACAGCGTTCAACATCCTAACATTGGACCGATTTGGCTTTTGGGCCTCTATTATTGCAATCCCCTATATCAGTCATTTTTTGGTTTCCTTTCTGGGGGGTAATGTGAAAAAATATTGGACAGGAAAATATGGCGAAACCTCCCATTTTATCATTTCAGGATTAAGTGGTTTTTCCTATTTGCTTTTTATTATCTACATCTTTCATTTAGGGAGTTTCCGCCCTCTCCAACCAAAATCAGTAGAAATAGAACCAATTATTAACTTCCTTAACCGTGATGATCACATGCGTTGGAGATATTTGACTTTAGGTTTCGGTGACCAGATGGCGTGGCTATCTTCTAATACTTTGGCCGCCACCATAGACGGTAATTACCATTCTGCCAGAAGGCTTCCAGAAATGACTTCTAGGGCTGTGGAAAGGTTGGAAAACGCAAAATACCTTATGGAAGAAGGAATGGCCTCTCTCAACGATTTTCTAACAATGGCAGAAAAATATCAGCTTAAATATGTTTTCAGTAACGATCGATACTATGATCCTTTGCTTTTTTATTCTGGTTGGAACAGAACAATCCAATTAGAAAATGGAATTATGGTTTGGGAAAGAGGAAATATCTCTACAATCCAGCCGATCAAGCCCACGGAAATAAATCCATTATTGAAAAAAACATGGGGAATTCTCCCAATCAGTACATTAATTGTAGCCACTATACTCACACTGGTTTATCTCTTTTATTTCAAGAAAACCCAAAAGGAGATTATGGCAGATGAAGATGTTCTTTTGTATCCCAAGCCTATTATTTATTCTTCTGCCTGGCTTCCATTTGTGATTTTCAGTAGCTTTTTGATTTATCAGATTTATGAATTGCTACTGATCGATCAACAAAAAGATCCAAGCACCACCATTTACTCGCACTTCAATCATTTGGATTTTCAGCGATTTGAAGATGCATTTCAATTTTTTAAACCTGGTCCTGGATATAGTCTGGATCAATACTTACTTGAAAAATCTGTGAGTGATGGGGGTCTACTCCCTTCTTTTGCCAAATTGGACGAGCTAAAGGTCGACACCATTGAATTGAAAGAAAATTCAGCAATAATGAACGTCAAATCCATTTGGAGAACCTCCCTCGGATCGAGGGAAAAGGAAGAAACTATGAGTCTGGAAAAGATCAATCAAAAATGGTTCATCAACCCTCCCAATTTGAATGTAGAGATCCCAGAAGAACAAGTGATTTCCTACACCTATACTCTTTTTAAAAAAATGGGGAAACGTGTGGTTAGTAGTTTCCCGACGGTTAAGGATGATCGGATCAAAAAACCATTTGCTGGCTTTTATCAAGC
>NZ_JAHEBC010000272.1 GCF_024642405.1 Algoriphagus sp.
CTCACCACTGTGTCATAGGAGTTATCTTCTATACCTTGAAAAGGAGGAATCACGGCTTGTCCAAAATTCACTTTGGGGAATTTTTTACGTAGCTCATCAATCACTTCCTGAATCTTATCAATCCCCAAATATTCCGAGGCATGAGGCAAAAGTATTTCTACTCCCCTTCCTTCTCCGCAGCCAATTTCAAGTAATTTACCCGAAATCCAGGGTTGAGCCGCAATGTATGCTTTAAGCAAACGTTGATGAATTGGATTGTCACTGATTAACTTGTCTGATGCAATTTCCGTTGTATAGGTAGCCATACAAAATTTTACTATTTTGGCAAAAGTAAGGTTAATTTTTAAAACCCGATAAGATCACCCAATGAAGCTTAAAACAAACATTCTGATAACTTTTTTATTTCTGGCGATTGGAGCCTTCAATCAAGGCTTTTCTCAGAAAAAATTAAATAATCTAAATCAGACATTACGATACTCTCGATATTCTAGATTGGGATTAAAAATAATTCCAATCAAAGAGAGTGATACAGAGTATAGGTTGCAAATGGTTATAGAAAAAATTGAAGAAAATCCGAGTTTCGATACGTTCAGCTTTTCATATTCAATCCTAAATAGCTATGAGCAAGATATTTTGGATGATGAAGTGAATTTATTGACCTCAAATGACCTGAAATACGATACAGAAAGACATTGGTTTTTCGAAAAGTCTGTAAGTATTCCTTCGAATCAAGAGACTGCCATAGCTTTGCTAACTGTTTTGGACACCAGACAAGGCGATGAATATTATTATCATGTTGACTTGAAAAGTCCTTTTATTTTCGGTCAACCTTCATTTGGCGCATACTATGCTAATAATATCCCCTTTGATCAAAATTTCTTAACAAAAGGCCAATCCCTGCTTTTTAAATCTGAATCCGGGCCTAGTCTTCATGAGTTTTACTACCCTGTTACCTTTGAGGTTCCTTATCCACCAATGGAAACCAAACCAGCCTCGGTACCAAAAGAATTAGAAGTTATGGATCGTGGTGATTTCCTGACCAATGTTCCAAAAAGTTTGGATAATGAAGGATATTACTTTTATCAGAGTGATACTTCATCAGTCTCAGGTTTATTGCTTAAAACTACCAATGAAGCTTTCCCGAAAGTCAAAGACTGGGAGGAGATGATTCAAATGGTCACTTATATTTCGACCAGAAAAGAACATGAAACACTGCTTTTAGCTGAAGATAAAAAGAAAGCTTTGGATGAATATTGGTATAATCTGACCAGAAATCCAGATACTGCTAAAGATTTAATTAAGGAATATTTTCGACAGACTGAGTTTGCAAACATCTTATTTACAGACTTTAAGGAAGGTTGGAAAACCGACAGAGGCATGGTTTATATTGTGATGGGACCGCCTAATGAAGTTAATTTTTATTTGGACCGGGAGGTATGGTCTTACGGAGGATTGAATGAGAGTTCAAAAATTCGCTTTACTTTTGTCCGCGTAAAGAATATTCTAACCCCACACTATTACACGCTGAACCGCTCCAAAGCTTATCAGCCTGTTTGGTTTAAAAACATTTCCATATGGAGAAGCGGAAAGATGGCTTTCTGATAGATAAAGGAGCAACTGAAAAAGATTTCATTTTTGGCACTAGGGCTGTTATGGAGGCAATCCATGCAGGCAAAGAAATTGATAAAGTTCTTGTTCAGAAAGAATTGAACAATGATTTAATAAAAGAATTACTGAAGCTTTGCAAAACAGATGGAGTACCAGTAGTTAGAGTCCCAGATGCAAAACTAAATAGGATAACGAGGAAGAATCACCAAGGAGTAGTTGCCTATATCTCTTCAATAGAATATGCCTCATTGGACAATGTTATAGAAACCTGTTTTTCTTCCGGAAAAGCTCCTTTAATCTTGATTTTAGATAGAATTACTGATGTTAGAAACTTTGGTGCAATAGCTAGAACCGCAGAATGTGCAGGAGTCGATGCGATTGTGATTCCTGCTAAAGGCAGTGCACAAATAAATTCAGATGCAGTAAAAACTTCAGCCGGTGCGTTGAATTTCTTACCGGTAGTCCGGTCAAAAAATCTTTTTTATACCTGCAGAGATCTTCAAAAATCAGGATTAACCTTAGTGGCAATCACTGAAAAAACTTCAAAAAGTATGTATGAAGCAGATTTTTCAAGTCCTGTAGCATTGGTTATGGGCTCTGAAGAAGATGGGATTTCAAATGAACTAATGGGCATTGTGGATGAAAAAGTAAACATACCTATGTTAGGAAAAATTGAAAGTTTGAACGTTTCTGTCTCCGCAGGCGTGGCTATTTATGAGGCCATGAGACAGAGGAAAAAATAAATTAAAGGGGAAGGTCAGATGTAGTCCTTCCCTTTCTTTTTGGCATTAGCGACAAATTCCCTGAATTTTTTTTCAGCATCTAGTTTACAAATCAGAATTACGTTTTCGGATTCATTGATTAAATAATTATCTAGACCCTGAACTACGACTAATTTATCGCCATTTACTTTGATGTAGGAATTTTCTGTTTCGTAAAGGATCACATTCCCTTCAATTACATTATTTTTCCTGTCCTTTTTCTTTAATTCAAAAAGACTTTTCCAGGATCCCAAATCAGACCAGCCAAAGTCTGCAGGAATGACATAAACCTGATCTGACTGTTCCATTATGCCATTATCAATAGATATATTTTTTAGCAAAGAATAGGCTTTAGTGATAAATTCAGATTCCCCTTCATTTCCCAAAAACTGATACCCCTCATTGAAAACCTCTGCCACATCAGGCATGTACTTATCATACGCTGATATTAAACTACTTGCTTTCCAAACAAACATTCCGGAATTCCAGACAAAATCACCACTTTCCAAAAACGCCTTGGCCAATTTAAAATTCGGCTTTTCGGTGAAAGTTTTGACTTTAAAAATCTCTTCACCTGACTTCTCATGATATTGAATATAACCATACCCAGTTTCTGGCCTATTGGGCTTAATCCCCAGTGTTATTAACCTTCCCTTTAATTGGGCCCCAATAATCGCTTTTTCAATCGCTACGCGGAAGTTCTTTTCTTGCGTAATTAGGTGATCTGCTGGAGCTACAACTAATGTAGCGTTTTGGTCAATTTTGTTAATTTTATAGGACGCATAAGCAATGCAGGTCGCTGTATTACGACGAAGAGGTTCTGCTAAAATTTGCTTTTCATCTAATTCAGGTAATTGCTCTTTTACCAGATCAAAATAATTTTTGGTAGTAACCACATAGAACTTTTCAGAAGTTGTAAACTCGTGAAATCTATCATAAGTCATTTGTAGTAAGGTTCTTCCTGTTCCCAAGACATCTAAAAACTGCTTTGGCCGATCATGTCGACTATATGGCCAAAATCTGGAGCCAATACCTCCTGCCATAATTACAATATAAGGTTCTTCTTGCATATCGAGTTTAAACAATCCCTTCCTTCATAAGGTCGTGAATATGAACAAATCCTGAAATTTTATTTCCATCTAATGCTACTAACTGGGTGATATTGTAATCCTTCATAAGATTCAAAGCTCGAATAGCAAATTCATCTTTTGAGATTGTTTTTGGATTTACTGTCATGATATCACGGGCTCTTAATTTTTGAATATCTAAACTCTTTTCCAACATCCTTCTCAAATCTCCATCTGTAATAATCCCCTTCAACTCTCCTTTTTTATTTACGACAGCAGTAGCTCCTAAGCGTTTCCCTGAGATCTCTACGATAACTTCGGCCAACCCAGAGTCTTCCAATACCATAGGCACCTGATCTTTGCCCAGCAAATCTTGTACTTTAAGATACAATTGTTTTCCCAATGATCCTCCTGGGTGGTATTTTGCAAAATCTTCTGAGGTAAATCCACGTGCTTCCAAAAGGCAGACAGCAAGGGCATCTCCCAATGCCATGTGAGTAGTAGTGCTGGTAGTTGGAGCCAAATTATGAGGACAGGCTTCTTCTCCTATGGTGGCATTCAAAACAAAATCGGCTTGTTCCGCCAAATAACTATTGACATTACTCACCAATGCAACCAACACAGAACCAGACTTTTTTAGGAGCGGAACTAATACTTTTATTTCTGGTGTATTTCCACTTTTTGAGATGCAAATAACAATATCATCCTCTTGAATCATTCCCAAATCTCCATGAATGGCATCTGCGGCATGCATAAATAAAGCAGGTGTACCGGTCGAATTCAGAGTTGCAACAATTTTATTAGCCACAATCGCACTTTTCCCGACTCCTGTAATTACTACCCTGCCCGTTGAATTTAAAATCCTTTCCACACAGGACTCAAAATCGCCATCTATATATTCTATCAAATTTAAAACAGCATTCGCCTCATTTTGCAATACCCGAGTGGCTGTATTTCTAATATTTTTAATTAAATTCAATTTTACCTGCGTTTATTAGTAATTTAGTACAAAGGTATAAAATGTAATCAATCATTCCTGTTTACAGGCTCACCGCACCCTTTAAAGCACCTGTTTCAAGTGGAAGAAAAAGTAAAATCTGAACTTAAGAAAATATTTGGTTTTAGCCAGTTCCGTGGTAACCAAGAGTTCATCGTAGACAATTTGCTCAGCAAAAAGAACACCTTCGTCATTATGCCGACTGGTGCAGGAAAATCTTTGTGTTATCAACTACCGGCCGTAGTCTCTGGAGGGACCGCGATAGTGATATCCCCATTGATCGCTCTTATGAAAAATCAGGTCGATCAGTTGAATGCTCTTGGAATAAATGCTCATTTTTTAAATTCTACTCTCAATAAATCTGAGGCTACAAAAGTAAAAAATGAGGTATTAAAAGAGAAAACCAAACTTCTTTATGTGGCACCAGAATCACTTACAAAGGAAGAAAATGTCGCTTTTCTGAAATCAGCAAATTTAAGTTTTGTTGCGATTGATGAAGCACATTGTATTTCTGAGTGGGGACATGATTTCAGACCCGAATACAGAAAAATCAAATCCATAGTAGCACAGATAGCACCTAATCTTCCCATAATTGCTTTGACAGCAACTGCGACTCCTAAAGTACAGCAGGATATTCAAAGAAATCTTCAAATGGAAGAAGCCGATTTATTTAAATCATCTTTTAACAGAACTAACCTATTTTATGAGGTAAGACCAAAGATGAAAAATGAATCCAAGAAGCATCTGATCAAATTTATTAAATCTCACAAAGGAAAGTCAGGGATAATTTATTGTTTGAGCAGAAAGAAAGTAGAGGAAATCGCTCATCTCCTT
>NZ_JAHEBC010000273.1 GCF_024642405.1 Algoriphagus sp.
GCGACGGATCTTTTGAATACCATGGTAATCAATAAGACGGTAACTGGAAATGATTTCTCTTACACAAGTGCTGATTACTATGAAACTCAAGTCTTCCGTATCGGATATACCTATAAGTTTTGACCAAAGAAGCGCTAAGTCAGTCTTCCGCCAGGTTAGGGTGAAGTTGTATAAAGTAAGGAAGTAGTCAGAAGGAGAGTGAATATCCTAAGCTTCAATGAAATACTTCAAATTAAGTCTTTACTATGAAAGTATAGATCAATCCTGCTTCATGGGGAAATTATGAATTGAACCATTGAAAAATGTGAATTGATTACTTTAAACCCTTTTTTTTAGGTAATATAGTTTTTACTTCAAAGCTTCAACAAACAAATAGTTTACTGAAAGTGAAAACCAAATTGCTCCGACAATTCTTTTTTCAAATCATTTTTTTCGGTTTGTCGCACGGATTATCCGCACAGGGAAATATGCTTCGACCAATCACCTCTAAGGTTGCAGGAATTGAGCATTATACCCTATCCAATGGTCTGGCGGCGAATTGTGTAGATCAGGGGTTTGTTGACCACAAAGGAAGGCTTTGGTTTAATCCATGTGGAGATTCGGCATTTGAGTATAGATTATCCTTTTTTCAGTATGATGGCACCCAGAGTTTTTTTTATGAGCTAAGACCAGATTGGCTTTTGGAAAAAGAAATGACTCCGGTCCTTTATGTTCTAGGAGAAACATCCGATGGGTTTTTATATGGTTCGGATCGTGAAAATAGAATTCTTTTTTACTGGCATCCGGATACTCGAGAGCAGCGCTTTTTCAAATTAGAATCTGAAGAGGTTCTCTTAAATATGGATTCGGACGAAAACGGTGAAATCCTAGCACTTACCCTAAATCAATCAGAAGCAACCTATCGTATTTTTGGTTTATTTGTTGATAAACCCTTGGAAGTTACCATTCAACTTGATTTCAAAGAGGACTTTATACCTACTACTCCCAGTCAATTTGCATTTCCATTTGAAGTCTCTGCAGATGAGGCGTATTTCTTTCATCAGCGAAAGGGCTTAGTCAAGTTCGATCGAAACCTAGGAAAAATAGACTTTACTCCTTGGCGAGACTTTACCAATATTTTACCCGTTCTCACAAATTATTTAGATATCCCTGAACCTCGTGAATCCGTTTCCCAAATTCCGCAAACCAGTTTGGAATGGAAAATTATAGATCTTAATAAAGACGAATTGCTCCTTTTCCTGGGGATGCAAAATGGTTTTTTCACGCTTAATGTCACTACAAATACGCTAACCCCAAATGACTTTCTAACTAATCGACTCCTTGTACCAAACAAAGGAGGAGAAGGAGCTATGATTGACCGCGTGGTGAAAGGTGCACAAGGTGGGGGTTACTTGCTTCGGGTTTATTTCACCAGAGACCAATCCAATAACATTTTGATTACTTCAGGATATTTTGATCCCTGGACAGCAACTAAAGAAATTGAGAATTTTCAAGCCGTTTTAAGGGATGAAAAAGGGGTGTGGTATGATTATTCAGAGCCAATACTGGTATTAAAGAATACAAATGAAACTTCATTCCATGTTTCTGGAGGATACTTTAGCGGTGATTTCAGATTCGGTTTAGGAACCACCGCTATACAGGAAGGATTGGCTATTCTGGGATTACAATCAGACTTGGGGATCTCCACCATCACGATGTTTCCTACCTACCGTGCCAGTGCTATCAGAAACCTGGACAGCACGACTTTAATGGTTAATTCTAATCTCCAGGTCCAGCGATTTGAAAAGCAGGGTGGCAGATGGTCTGCAGATTTATTCAAGACGACTCCGGAGATGCGGGTTCAAAACAATCGCCTGATCCCTGGGGGATATCATATACAGGCCAGAGATTTTTCTCCCCTGATTATTAAAGACGAAAAGGTTTGGATGTCGGCTGCTTGGTATGAACCAAAAGAGAGAACCGGTTTGCAATGGTATGATCCAAAGACAAATGAGTCCGATCATATTCCAATTGAGGTGAAATTCCAAAAATTTACTTTTATCAATGAGGATGAGGTGGTGCTTTTCACGGATTATGGAACTTTTGAACGTGCAGGGGACATGTACCTTTTTAATATCCGAACAAAAGAACTACGACCGTTTTTAATTAATAATGTGCCATTCAGTGTGGGAGCCATGGTGAATGACTTAGTTTTTGGTAAGCAAAATTTGCTTTGGGTTGGGGCTCAAAATGGCCTTTGGCAAATAGATGTTTCGGGTGGGAAAGCCAATCATTTCAATCAGTCTGAATACCTAAAGAATCAAAATGTCCTTTCTATTAGTCAAGGGGAGAATGGAGAGGTTTGGCTTGGAACGAATAAATCTGGGGTTTTTATTTTCAATCCTGATTCAGGAAATATTAAACAGGTGTCAGTAGCCGAGGGACTCTCTAATAATACTGCAGTTGGAATTCTAAAAGATGATGATCAGAATCGCTGGGTTTCTACAAACGAAGGAATTAACATCCTGGATGCTAATGGGAAGGTGCTTCATATACTTAAAAAGAATGATGGGTTAGGTAGCGACAACTTTAATCATTCTTCTTATGCAAAACTTCTGGATGGACAATTAGCTTTTGGAAGCGCAGGTGTAGTAAGTGTTTTTGACCCAAAACTTGTGATTGAGGCTTTGTCAAAAAGGAAATCCTTAAACATCTATCTGACTGGTTTATCCTATACAGCCAAGGATAAAAATCAAAAGATGGACTTGCAAGGCTCTCTAGGATTAGGAGAGGCTATCCAAATTCCTGCTGCTCAGCGGTATTTAAGTCTTGATTTTGCCATATCAGATTATGTCAACTTGGACCAACATACCTACCGATACAGGATTTTGCCCAAAGGGTATTCAGATGAACAGGCTTCGACTGTCCTTTGGATAAATATTGGATCCGAATCTCAGGTTACCATTAATAATTTGCCCGCTGGAGAACACATTGTCCAAGTTACTGGCAGTGATATCCACTCCAATCAAGTGGTGGAGCCACTAGAGATTCCAATTCAAGTCGGTGAATTTTTTTATCGTCAATGGTGGTTTTACTTCCTTTTGTCTATTCCCATTATCCTGGTTGCTTTTACATGGATAAGGCGAATAAATTCTGAAAGGGGTAGACTTGAAATCGAGGTAGAGCGTCGCACAGCACAAATCCGAAAAGATAAAGGAACCATTGAAAAGCAAGCCATCCAATTGCAGGAAATTGATGAAGCTAAATCTCGCTTTTTCACCAATATCTCGCATGAGTTTCGAACTCCATTAACTGTTATTTTGGGGATGTCTGAGCAAATTGAAGGCTCATCACGGATTGGGAAACTAATCAGACGAAATGCCAACCATTTGCTCGGTTTGATCAATCAAATCCTAAATCTCAGAAAGTTGGAATCCGGTAGCATTTCTGCCCAATTTATCCAAGGAGATATGGTAGCCTATCTCCAATACCTTATCGAATCTTTTCATTCACTTGCCGAGGATCAGAATGTACAGTTGAGGTTTGAATCCTCTCAGAAAAGGCTCTTTCTAGATTACGACCCGGAAAAAATACTCCATATCGTCTCCAATTTGCTGATCAATGCCATAAAATTCACACCTGCAGATGGAGAGGTTATTGTCGCACTTAAGAGTCAACTAAATAAAGACAATTCCACTTATTCTATTTCGGTAGCAGATACGGGTGTCGGTATTCCAGCTGAAAAACTCGAACATATTTTCGACCGCTTCTACCAAGTGGATGATGAAGTAAGCCGTACGGGAAGCGGAACCGGTATAGGATTAACGTTAGTGAAGGAATTGGCGAAGCTTCTAAGTGGCGAAGTAACGGTTGAAAGCAAGCAAGGACTGGGGACAACCTTTTGCGTGACGCTACCCCTGACGAATCTGGCTGATTTGGAAAAGGAGACAACGGAATCTGCGCTCTCTGTAATACCATTAATGGAGAATTTGTCTGATCCGACCTTTGATTTGAATGGAACGGAAAACCCAAGTTTGCCACAATTGCTTATCGTGGAGGATAATGCCGATGTACGTGAGTACCTCAGTGCATGCCTCAGAGAAGATTATCAGTTAACTTTTGCGGTGGATGGACAAGAAGGGGTCGATGTCGCTCTTGAAAAGGTTCCCGACATAATTATCAGTGATGTGATGATGCCTAAAGTAAACGGATTTGAGCTTTGCAACACGCTGAAAACAGATGTCCGAACCAGTCATATTCCTATAATACTACTCACAGCTAAAGCTGATTTGGATTCCAGAATCACTGGATTAAAGTGTAGAGCAGATGCTTATCTGGCCAAACCATTTGATCAAAGAGAGCTGCAAACCCAACTTCAAAACCTACTTACCCTTCGCCAACAATTACGCGAGCGATATAAAAGGGTAGAGAACCTTCAGCCAACAGAAGATGTAGCCATCAAACAGGAGGATCAGTTTATCATTCATCTTCGGGAAACTATCCTCGAAAACATGACCGAAGAAAAGTTTGGGGTTTCTGACCTGTGTAAAAAGATTGGCATGAGTCGAACCCAGTTACACAATAAGATCAAATCACTCACTGACCGATCTGCTTCGGCCTTCATCCGCCTTGTTCGAATAGAAAAAGCCTGCGTACTATTAGGTGATCCCAACTTCAACATAGGCCAGGTAGCCTTAGAAGTTGGCATAGAAAGCCTACCTTATTTTTCAGAGTTGTTCCGACAGGAAAAAGGGCTCTCACCCAATAAATACAGGGAAAAGCTACATTTAGAACAATAGCTTAAGTATTCCGAACAATAGCTTAAGCACTTCATTTTCCCTCCCCATATCTTTATTGTGTTGTTGATTCTTACTGAATGACATGTTCATTTAGGCTGAATCAATTTATAGGTAATGTGATGCAAATTATTGCCGCTCGCAACTTTTTTAAGAACCATTTTAACCAATAAAAATATGATGACTTTGAAAAAACACTGGTGGTTGGCCCTATTGAGAGGCATTATCTTAACCATTCTAGCAATCTACATCTTCCAGAACCCGGTCAGTGCGCTGGTTGGAATAGCGATCTATATTAGTATCAGTTTACTATTTACCGGGATCACTCAAATCATCGTATCCCTTGCGGCCAAAGACACCATCGAGAATTGGGGTTGGGGTTTAGCAGGAGGAATTATCGATATCCTATTTGCAGGGGTTTTATTGTCTAACCCCTCTCTTTCCGCAGCATCCTTGCCGTTTGCAGTTGGTTTCT
>NZ_JAHEBC010000044.1 GCF_024642405.1 Algoriphagus sp.
GTTTGGTATGAACTTACAAAGTAAAGTTTTAACCTACGCAATTACTCATATCCAAACCGTTAGCAGAAAGCTGAAAATCGAACTTCATGTATTGAGACAGCCACTTAAACAAATTTTGTTTCACTATAAATAGATACGATTTAGTAATTATAGAGAACAAACAGATATGTTAGAAAACCAAAAAGTAAACATCAAGATCAAACTTGCCTCATTGTGGGCTTCCGTAACTTTCTGCTATTTATACGGCGACTATTTTGAACTTTACACACCAGATAAAGTAAACAGCTTAATTTCGGGCGATAACATTTTGGACAGTCCCACCACCTTGTTAATAGCATCTATAATTTTGGCGATTCCTTCTGTAATGGTTGCCGCTTCAATTTTCCTTAAACCAAAAATTAACCGACTTCTCAATATTTTATTTGGAGCATTATTTACGATAATGATGATATTTATAGGAATAGCTTCAACTAACGAGTGGTACTTATTTTACGTGGTTTTAGCATTTTTAGAAAGTAGTATTACTGCTCTAATTGTTTGGAATGCTTGGAAATGGCCCAAAGAAAAAACTATCTTTTAATAGAAATAGTCTCACAAAATTAAAGATTAAGAATAGCTGGAATACTTTATCGTAGAAAACAGTCAATTTCAAGAATTAAACCAAGATAAGCCACTTGCCAATCGAGTTGGCGCATAAGTATAGACCACTATATACCGATTCTCGAGAATGGGGATATCCCGCGGTCCATAAAGCATAAGGCAATATTGGGACGCACAACTACTCATTGCCAAGACCCAAACCAAAAAATAAAAGTGACTCCTCAGTTCTTAGCTTTGATAAAAACATTGAGTCGGTGAAAGCAGTACTTTGCAAACATATACCCAATTCGAAACGCCTATTTTTCCAATCAAAATTCCGTAACCCATTCAATTTCGTTTTTCATTTAGTTCCTAGAAGACTCATTAATCATTCCCAACAAAATTGGCCCTTCCAAAAAATCTTCGATTAACGAAGTTATTGAGATTAGAACCAAACCGATAATTAAATCCAAATCTGGAATCGACGGTATATGCTGAAGGTAAGGTTACCCTCCCGCTCAAAATATCCTGTTCGGTAAAATCTCCAGATGCCAGGTAAATCTGATCCTTTACGTAGTTACCTTCCGCCCTCACAAAGAAAGAAAAATTCCCGGTGACACGTACTTCTGCACTAATATTCAAACCTGTAGACCAAGAGCTAAAATCATCTAGATAATTTCTCACACGGTATCCCAATTCCAGGTTACCCCAACGTTGATTTAGTCCCAGGCTGATTCTCAAACTATGGAGGACTCTTGTTTCTTCAGTAACACCGGAAATCGTTTCTTCAACATATCTATTATTCCTGACTTCAATCCCATAGTTCACTCTTAGAAATCTGGAATTCTGCACTGATTCTGGAAAAAAATTGTACTCCACAGCTGGTCTGAAACTGGTCTGAAACTGATAATTAAAGCGGGTGTTCTGACGACCTGCAAGATCATATCCATAAGACCATTGGGGTGAAATAGACTTCACAAGCTGGTGACTAAATCCAAATTCTGACACATCAAATTTATTCTCAACTTCATCGATGATCTGGTTACCGCCATCATCAAGAACCGGATTGCCATTGTCATCAACTCTTGGTACTTTTTGAATCGTTCTTCTCAGCCTTTCATCTATTCTCCCTGTTAGGGATATTTTCCATTCATCCGTGATACGGTTAATATTGATCTCCCCACCAAAATTGATTTCTTTGCTCAATTCCTCTACTTCAATGTTTGCATCACTACCCAAATTAAAAACCCAATAATTCCAAGGATCAACGCTTTCTTCCACTGTATCTTCCGAAATGCCAGAGCCAGTCTTCATGTTGATTTCGATCCCCTCTCCAGCTTTGGTTTTTGCAACAAACGGAGCTAAACCTAATTTGATATACCGAGTAAGTTTTTCCCGAACTTCAAAGTCAGTATCTGTCTGATTGTTATTTACATAGAGGGTATCGGTTCTTCCTGCATGGATGTTTTGTTGACCTATGAATAAAAGTTGATATTGTCTTCCACCCCCACCAGATCTATTATCGTTTATTAGCACAAAAACATCAGCCGATTGATTGTCCAGGTAGAAGTCAACCGCTGTAATTTCCGTTCTTATAAAATCCATATCACAGCCTCCATCTCTTCGATCACACCCATCGATAAACACTCTGAGTTTATTGGGAAGATTGTTGTTACCAACTAGTGTTTGACTAATTGAAGGAGTAGTCAAGGAAAAGAAGGTCAGAATCAATAAAAGTGGTAATTTGTTCATTTTATTAGGTTTACTTCATGCTGATCGTTTCATTTCGATCGAAATAGAATTCCAGTTATTAACCTTGTCAACATATTTTCCACATTCATGTTTGAAAATGAGTATTCATTTTAAACTAAAGAATTGAGGAAAAGCAAATGATATCCCTTGCTTCTCATTTTCTTGAATCGGGTATTTAGCCTTCCCCTTTATAAAACTGAAATAATAAAAGGAATTGTAGCAAGCGCAGAGTTTGGGTGCAAGAATATGCCAGGAATTAATGCAATATATAGACGAGCTCTGTGTACATACAATGAAAACAATCATTAACGGTTCTTTAGATATTCGAGCGGTAATGTTACTAATCCACCCAAAATTTGCCTTTTGGACTATTTGGATTAGGTGCCTCTTTTATTACTTTGTAGCTCTATCACCGTGTTTGGTGTCCTCACTAAACACTTAAGAAAATCCTTAAGATTTAATTTAATAAACGGTTTTTGGGAGAGATCAGAAAGCTGTACTTTAGACTAATCTGGGATAGGAAAAGATTCAGTGAATTTCAAATATTTTTAGATACTCCAGAAATAAATCAAGTACCGTAAGCTGACTATATTGGAGGACTATCGTGCACAAAAGCGAAATTATTAAGAAAAATGGTTCACCGTAATGCAAGTTAAACCAAGTTGTGCATCCTTATCAAAAACCGCTAACCAATGATAAAATTCTTTAGAAAAATTAGACAAAAACTACTTTCTGAAAACAGATTCAGTAAGTACGTACTTTATGCGATTGGCGAAATTGCTTTGGTAATGATTGGTATTCTACTAGCGTTACAAGTAAACAATGCCAATGAGCTTTCAAAACAGAAAAGCTTGGTTGCTACCTATAAAAATAATCTGATAATAGAACTTAAAGCAGATTTAAATGGGATACATAAAAAAGATAGTATGATAACTAATGACTTCAAAACCAGGACTAATTACATCCTTTATTATAAAAAAACAACCATTGATATTGATACGCTTATTCAAAAAATGGATAGTGTAAAAAGGTTTGGATTATCTGAATTTCAAAGCAGTACCTATACGCTAGATGATATTATAAGCACAGGCAAACTTTCACTATTTAGCCAAAAAGAAATAGAAGCAATTTTGAAATTAAAAGCCACTCAAGACTTTTTTGCCAAAGAACAAATAGCGGATGGAGAATACTTTAAGTCAACTAATCTTGAGTTTGAACGGACTATAGATTTAGCTTCGCTTTTAGGTCCTCAATATATGGGGCAAAGTATTGAAGACCAAAAACTAGAAGATTGGAGGTACAACGTAAAGTCTGAACAGTATAGATTGTTTAGTAATAGAACGCTTGCTATAATTAGGAATTATAATTTTCAACGTGTTTTTAATTATGGGTTGAGAAAAGAAATAGAAAATCTTATAACAATTCTAGAGAAAGAACAAGAATAATTATAAAGGCACAACAATGCTCAAATTCTTTAGAAAAATCCGCCAAAACCTGCTAATGGGAAATAAAACTGGAAAGGCTGCCTGGCCGGTAGGCAAGTATCTAAAATATGCAATCGGAGAGATTGTTCTCGTTGTTATAGGAATTTTGATTGCTCTGGGTGTAAATAATTGGAATGAAGAACGAATCGGTAGAAATCAGGAGAAAAAAATTCTCAAGGATTTGTATCAGGAGTTTGACGCAGCTGCCATTGAATTACAAGCAGACTTGACTGCAAGAGAGAGATATCTTCGTGCTGCCAAAGCACTTCAGCATCATCATCTTACAAACGAACCCTTAAATCTTCCTGGAGATTCTATTAAATCTTTTATGAGGGATCTTTTGTCAACGCGCTTTTATTCAACTGCCCATCCAATTCTCGATGACTTATCTGCCTCGGGAGGGTTGGAACTTATACAATCTGACTCGATACGCCTAGTTTTGGGAATCTACCTTGAGGAGCGAAATAGATATACATCTGTTGAAGAGCGAGAAGGTAGTTTTACATACGAACAAATAGTTCCTTTTTTTTCAAAGGCTTTCAATCTAAGTTATATTGAGAATGATTTAATGGGTAGTCAGGAGTTTGAACAAAAACTAATGGATATGAGAGCAAATAATCAATTTGGTAGCCTCATCCAATTTAGAATAAATAGAGTAACAATAGCTCGTAATTATGGTGATCGGGTCATGACAGTCATACAAAGTGTTCTCAGTCACCTGGAAAAGGAATTAAATATCAGGTAATGATTTCATTTTTTAGAAAAATCAGAAAAAAATGCTGGCTGAAAATAAATTCAGCAAACCTGCCTCGCCGACAGGCATGTATCTAAATTATGCTGTTGGAGAAATTATTCTTGTCGTTATTGGGATTTTGATTGCAGTACAAATCAATAACTGGAATGAGGATCAAAAAGCGACAAATAGGGAAAAAATAATCCTCAAAAAATTCAGAACTTCAATAGATCAAGACATTCTTAACTAGGATGAAAATTATAGCGGGTGTCTTGAAAGAAAAAACGGACTAGGCAGTCTTTTATATTTTATAAAAAATGAAAATCATATTCAAGATATTCATTTTAAAATTTTTTACAGTATGATGCGGATGAATATCATTCTAACACATGATTAAGGCCCTTATGAAGCACTAAAATCATCTGGATTTGATATTATAAGAAACGCCTCGTTACGAAGAGCAATTAATAGAACTTATATCAACTTGTTTAGATGGTATTTTTTTTCATACAATCCTGACGCTGAAAATAATCCCAAAATATCTGAACTAAAGAATAAACTCTCAAATATCAAAAAGCTTTAATTTTCAATTAGATCGTATAATCCCTGAATATGAAATCAACTAAATAAATTAATAACAGGTCAAAATTTTCGGAGAATTTATCATTTGGAATGAAGTAAATACAATTCATATATACATCGATTTGAACAAATGAAATCTGCTCTGAATGAATTAAAAGCTCAAATTGAAAAATAGTTGAAAAAATATCAAAAGCAGAACAAGGCTTTCAGTAATTGCTTCTTCTCGCCTACTTTGGGAATTTTTCTAGATATTCTTTGTCTGGTAATCTGAATTGAAAAGTATTAGACCACAGTATTAATTATAACCGAGACCGTTAGAAACGATATGATAAAATTCGGATACTTATTATGACAAAATCAACCTTCCATTCTTTTTACTCAAAAGATAAGTTTCGGGAAAAGAATGGAAGTGCTTTCATCTGGATACGATCAGCAATTCGGTTAATATGATTCCCTTCATAGCTTTCATATGCATGGGGAATATTGTACGCATTTAGCAATTCATGCAGTTTTTTGGTAGAGTTGCTTATTCCGACATCCTGGAGCCCAGCATCCATACCTATCGCTTTTAGCCTCTTTAAATTAGGGATATACTGTTCAATCATATAGAGTGTTCTATTTGCTGTTAATTTAGCTGCGATATCAGGCTTAATTTCACCATTTTCAAATGGCAAATCAAGATAGAATGGTGGCTTCTTCGGGTTTGGAGCCCAGGCAGCCGAAGAAGCCATGGCAGCTATTTCCCCGAATGAAGCATCCTCTAATTGATCCAATGATATAATACTTTCAATTTTCTTCATGGACTCGGGATTGTTGGTAACCATTCCCTCCATACAACAAGCACTCAACATATAAATGGAAGAAAAAACTTCAGGATATTTCATACCCAATCGAATGGTTCCGTATCCACCCATTGAATGGCCAGCCAATCCTCGGCTCTGTACATCAGGAAGGGTTCGATAGTTCGAATCTATATACTCTACCAACTCTTTTACTACAAATGTTTCCCAATCTCCGATAGTGATAGAACTCGAATACATACTGCCCTTAAACCGATTGTAGGCATTTGGCATGACTACGATCATTTCTTTCGTTTGCCCATCCTCCAGTGCCGCATCAATAACTTCGTGTAAGTTGATCCAATGCTCCTCCCAACCAAACCATTGACTATCGTTATCGGTAAATCCGTGCAGCATGTAGAGCACCGGGTATTTACGATTAGGTTCCTCTATGTAAGATGGGGGTAAATAAACCGTCACATCCCTCTCGGCGGGATCGTTGATTAAATTACCTTCGATAGCCTGGCTATAAACTTTTATGCGTTCTTTGGTACTCTTTTGAGCCGAAGCAATGAAACTTATTGTAAACAGAAGTAAAATCGATAGAAATGGAGCTTTTTTCATACCAATGAAGATACTTTATTATTGATAATTCGAGATAGGATTAAGCATAAAAAAGCAAATTGACATTGGCTTCAACCCTAATAAAAGATTGAGTATAGCGCAATTTTTAGTATTATACATATCTAGAAATTAAGGTTTTATCTAATCAGTACAGACAAAAAAGTAATCCAGCATGAAAAATTCCTCCTCATTGATTTATTGTTTAATCTTGGTACTTTTTTTATCCTGTGCAAAAAAAGAAAAAGTAGAATTGTTGGAGCATCCTAATGTGTTGTTTATATCACTGGATGACATGAATGATTGGACCCAAACTATGTTGGGAAATGATCAGGCAATTACTCCCAATCTCTTGAATTTTGGAAAAGAAGCTGTCAATTTCAAGAATAACTATTGTGCAAGTCCTGGTTGTAATCCCTCTCGCTCTGCCACGCTCACTGGGATACATACCTACAATTCAGGTATGTATTCAAATTACCAAGATTGGCGGAATGTACCCATGTTAGCCAACACTACTACTCTCAATCAACTTTTTAAGCAAAACGGCTACTATACAGCGGGAGCAGGAAAAATATACCACTACTTGCAAGTGGATTCATTGGGTTGGGATGATTATTACCCAACAATCAAGAGGCCTATGCCAAAAGATAACATTCCAGAAAATGCCCCGGTAAATATGGAGCCATTCAAATATATGTATGGCGCTTTTGATTGGAGTGGATTACCTATATCCGATGAAGAAACAGGGGATTTTGAATCGGTAAACTTTATCTCTGAACAACTGAAAAAGGATCACGATAAACCATTCTTTCTGGCAGCTGGCATTTATCGACCTCATTTACCCTGGTACGTTCCTCAAAAATATTTTGACATGTTTCCTTTAGAATCCATTGAGCTTCCAAAAACGCTAGAAGGAGACACAACAGATCTGGGAAATGTTGCCAAAGAGCTTATTTCTAGAGGAGGAAATTACCATAAACATGTGGTGGAAGCTGACCAATGGAAAAAAGCAATTCAAGGTTATCTAGCTTCGATTGCTTTTGCAGATGAAATGGTTGGCAGATTATTAACAGCTTTGTCAGAAAGTCCCTATGCTGATAATACTATTGTGGTTATCTGGTCTGACCATGGCTGGCAACTTGGAGAAAAAATGCATTGGCGGAAATTCGCCCTTTGGGAAAATGTGACTAAAACGGTCATGATGATGAAAGTACCAAAAGGAATACAGCAAATGCCAGAGGGTTCTTTTATAGGTGGGGAAAGTACAAACCTTACTTCCTTATTAGATATTTATCCTACCCTAGTTGATCTCTGTGGACTTCCATCAAAAACGAATTTCGATGGAGTGAGTTTAAAATCTATTTTATCAAAACCAGATAAGAAAGTATCAAGGCCAATTATCACAACTTATGACTATGGAAGTTATTCTATCCGTTTTGATAACTGGCATTATATCAAGTACATAGATGATTCCGAAGAGCTTTACAATCTAGAAAACGATCCTGAAGAGTGGCATAATCTTGCGGTACTTGATACTTTGATTGAAATGAAAATAAAAATGGCTTCATTTATTCCAAACAATCCTATTGACCTTCCTGAAACTTCTTTATTAGAATTGGCAGAACATCATATTCCACCTATTCGATCCAGGGAATATTTCTTTAGTGCGGAGCGAAAAGAATGGATGAAACGATTTGAGGAGTAATTTCAAGCTTTGGATTATATTTAAACTCTACAAAAATAAAGAGTTGATTGAGAGTAATCATAAGAAATGAACACTTATGATTATCTTCAAAATATTATAAATATTTATATTTAAATTTTTAGATAATTACGATAAGATCTTTTGGACAAAATAAAACTGGTAATCCATCAGTTAATAAAACATTAAAGCAATAACTACCAACGTTAAGCAACTACTCAAAGTCCAGACTATTGTAACGGTAATAAGACATTTTCTATATAAATTCTTTACTGTATGAAAAAAATAAAATGGGTAAAGCAAATTGATTGAAAATCAAAATTTATTGACCTTCTGATTGTAATAATTGGTATTACAATAGCTTTTCAGCTTAATAACCTTAACGAGTCTAATAAATCAAAAGCACAGGAAAGAAAATATTTGAAAAGTTTCTTTGAAGAAAACAGAGATAACGAATCGAGTCTTTCTTTGGCTTTAGAATTTGCGCTTAAAACTAAAAATGATATTGATTCACTAAAACAAATTCTTCTATCAAAAAAATATGAAGATAATGAGAGAATTAAGAATCTATCAGCAAGTATGATGGCATTGTCCAACTTTCAGCCCTCATTGGTAACAATGGAAAACATTACGGCGTCAGGAGATTTTGAACTAATTAGTGGTTTTGAGTATAGAGAAAAATTAATCGACACCTATAATTCTTATCAAACTACTTCTCAATTTGAAGACATATTGTCTGAATATGTAAATCAATATGTTACCCCATTTTTCTTTGAAAACATAAGATTTAGTGATTTTACATTTCTTCAAAATGATTTTATAAAAAATCCTGAATTTGAAAATATTGTCATTGGATATGACGCTCTATTAGCTCAAAAGCTAAAAGGGTATGAAGTGACCTTAGAAAAACTTAAAAGACTAAATGAATTATTAACTATTGCCAACACTAAATAAAGGAAAACACAGTGGTTATTCGCCTTTGCATTTAAAATTAGATTTTTCTATAACTTGAAAAGTTCGATTTTTGAAAACCACCACTATTCATATTTTTGTCCTTAATAAAAATATGAATTGACCCGGAATTGAGAGGCAAAATTATTGGATTAATTATCTTACATTCTTAGTCTGCACAATGATTCAAAGCACTTCAAATATTGTAAAGAAAGAACATAATGCTCCAGCATTTCATTACATCTTTTTTAATTCAGATACAGTTTTAAAAAATATAAGTCAAGGATACCAGAATGTAGAAAACAAAATAAAGGTGGATGACAAGACATCCTTTCATACCTTTTCTGTAACCAAAACCTTTACTGCAGTCGCTGTAATGCAACTAGTAGTAAAAGGTAAGATTAAGCTTGAGGACCCCATTATTAAGTATCTGCCTGCCTATTCATTCTCGCAACCAGTTTCTATCAGAAATTTACTTTGCCACCAATCAGGAATAGCCAATCCATTACCACTAAAATGGACTCATTCAGCAGATGAGCATCCGAACTTTGATTATAGAAAATTCTCTGATACAATCATCTTTAACCATTTAAAGTTAAAGCGTACTCCAGGCACGAATTACGCTTACTCAAACATAAATTATCTTGTTTTAGGCAGACTAATTGAAAAAATTAGTGGAAAGGAATATCAAGCATACATTACTGAAAACATTTTAAACTTCTTACCGACCAAACAATATATTGGGTTTAACATTCCAGAACTAAATCATGCTACTGGATATCATGCCAATACTTGGTTTCAAAATCTCGTTCTCGGGTTTATCCTGGATAAAAGCAAAATGATGTACCGGGCTGATGAGGATTGGAAGGGTTTTTATCCATTTTACACCAATGGCGCTCCTTATGGCGGAATCATCAGCACTCCAAACGCTCTAAGAGCTTACTGTCAAGAATTGCTGAAAAACAAAGGAACTATTTTACCCAAAACTGCTGTCGATGAAATGCTAACTAGGCAAACAACAAATAAAGGAAGTAACACAGATATGTGTCTTGGATGGTTTAAAGGAAAACTAGCCGGTAAAGACTATTTCTGTCATGCTGGAGGCGGTGGAGGTTATTACTCTGAAATTAGAATATATCCAGCTCTTCATTTGGGAAGTGTCATCATGTTAAACAGTTCCGGGATGAAAGACGATAGAATTCTTGATTATCTGGATATTGAACAATTAAAAAAAACTAATGCCAACAAAACCTCTAAGCACTAGCCCCCTTTGGTATAATACTGCTTATAGTCAAAACTATTTGTTTCTTGTACGGAGTTTAAATAATAAAAATCATGAACACAAAAGCTGATACCTTCAGAATTTTTTTATGGCGGATAACTTCGATCCATGTCGTAACCTATTTTATTTTTGGAATTATAACAATGAACACATTTAACTATGAACACGTTTTTACAACAGGTAATCTTAGTTCATTTATGAAGCCTCTTGATTCGCCATGGGTAGCTTTAGGACCGAGTCTACAAATTCTTCGCGGTTTTATTTTTGCAATTGTACTTTGGCCATTTAGGTCAATTTTTCTTCATGAAAAAAATGGATGGTTTAAACTTTGGCTTCTTTTTATAGGGTTATCTATTCTCGCGACATTTGGTCCTGCAATAGGATCGATAGACGGGATGATTTATACAACAATACCCATAAGCCAACAAATTTTATTCCTTCCAGAATTAATTACACAATCCTTTCTATTATCATTCTTTATTTTCTATTGGTATTTAAAACCAAAAAAAGTATACAAAATTATTTCAATTACTTTGGTTTCATTAATCATCCTAATGAGCATTGCAGGATATATATCCTTAAATAATTAATTTAAATTAAAGAGCACGAATGTAAACAATGGATTCCATGAATTATCAAATGTTCGTTTTCTAGGAATTTTTATTTGTTTAGCTAAACCTGCCTACTTTTTAGACTGAATAATGGAAGTCAAGATTTGACTAATGAACTACTGATTATTTCCTTTTGTGTAACACGCTTAATGGAGTAACGTCCCTTGATCAATTTTTCGACTATTCGAAGCCGATATTCGAAATTGGTTGTTCTGTTTTTCAGTATAAAAATGCCCCCAATAAGTGTCTAACTTTTGGGGGCACACCAAAGGCATTTATTAAAGTTTTGAAAGTTCTTTAAATGCAGCTCAAGGACTATTTATTTATTGCATCAAGAATTTCTTTGCGTTTTGCGAGAGCCTCTTTCATTCGTTCTCCAATAGACACTCCGTCTACTTTAGTCATTCCAGTGGTGATATTGTCTATTCCTAAATCAAGCACGGAGCTATTACCGTTTCCGATTATTGTATTACTATTTCCGAAAAATCCATAATCAGTGATTAAAGGACTGAATCCCTGAAGGTTGTTTCCTGAAAACGTTCCACTATTACTTTCCTGAATAATTCCAAATTCAGCTCCACCACGAAGTATATTATTTCGTACTATGGCATCATTATTCCCATTAAAAATTGCGATCCCTGAGAAATTGGAATAGATATTAAAAGGATCAGATCCTTCGTTCGTCAATTTATTTTTTTCGATTAAGAGACTGAAATTAGCGCTTCCTTCAGGAACCCAGCCAATTTCAATTGGCATGAACCCTGAAGTTCTAACGGTATTTCCTCGGATCACCACATTATTTGGCTCCCCTGCAATGAAATTTCCTTCCTGGGTAATAACAATCCCTCCAAATGAATTAGTCTGTAATGTGTTATCGGTAATGGATACTGTGCTTCCACTCATGAAACGATAAATAGTTTGCTTTATTTCCGTAAACGAATTATTGTAGATTTCTATATTGGCATCTTTAAAGCCTTCAAATATTGTGGCCTGAAATGCTACTTCGGAAAATTCTGAGTTGGATACAGTATGATTCCCACCACTGGTAAATAATGGAAAAGAATTAAAATTTCCTCTTACAATAATTGAATTATTAGGTTGACTACCAAAAATCGGATCAAGGTTAGGTGCAGCATCTGTACCTTTTAAGATCAATTCATCAAAATGTGTATCTGATCCTTCCTCATTTAGAACAGTAATAATAAAACCAAATAAGTTATCATTAAATGTAACAAATCCTTCAGGTAAGGATAAAGATAAATTCGAGATAGTCAGGGGACCTGAGGGATTAATAAAAGCGAAGAAAAAATTACCAATGAATGGGGTTCCCTCATTTCCAACCCCAATGATTTCTGTTTCACTTTTTCCCCTTCCTATCAATGTCCCACTATTACCTGGAACGAAGATTTCACGACTAAGATAGAATTTCCCAGATTCTAACAAAATTGTCCCACCAGCGGGAATAGAATTGAGCGCTGTTTCGATGGCATCGGCATCTGATGAACCGGTTTGATCCCCACTTGGGTTAATGGTAATATCAGCGTCGATGAACTTCTTTCTAGCTCTGGAATTATCCAGATCAGAATAATTTTCATTAGTCTTGGCTACCTCTAATTCTTCAGAAGATGTCAAGAGATCCTCATTGCAAGAAAACAAGATTAGCAATGAGAAAACAAAAGCAAGTTTTCTTTTCATAGTATAGGTATTTTAGTCTTGGGATTATTAGTTAATTTCTTGTTATAATATAAACAATAATGTGCTTTTTATATAATTGTTTTTGTTCTTTATTTAATAAAATTTCATTGTGAAATAACTCTATCCCACTCTAAACATCAATCAATCTCGAACTAAGGAAATCGTATTTAATAAATAGTTATTCAACTACTAAGGTTAAAGAATATGAAAACAAATAATGAATGGGAAAACAAAAATCAAGGGTCTTGGCAATAAAGATTTAGCCCTAGTATTTACAGGCCTTACATAATATATTATTCGCTCTTTGAAAATTCTTTTTAAGAATAGAATATTCAAGTTTATTTATGGTACTATGATAAAGCAAGTACCTGACATAAACCATCTAAAAAAATATTTTTTAATAAAAAACAACCTAAAGGACTATAAACTATTACAAGGGGAATAAAAGTTGAATTACATACTAGTTTTTTTAAGCTATTAGTCTATAATTTTAGTCTTAAATACTGAAAAATCAATATGATAAGACATGGTGGAAGTTTTGGTAAATACTAATTTGGATGAATAGGATTTTTATAGAAAAATATGAATGCTTTTGATTAATTTGATGGGAAATCAGGAATCAATCCAAACAATTCTCTAAAAAAGCAGCAAATTATCACTCACCTAAAAATGAAGTAATTGAAAGAAATTCTTAACGTTAATTCAAAAGGTTCAAATGGTCGCCAAATTTTAGCGGACCTCTACGAATTAAGATTAGATCAAAGTCCGGCTACTCTTCGTCAAATTTTGCAGTTTGTTCCGTTTTTAGATGGACTTTCTTCAGAACGCCTCGATGAACTATCCGTTTCTTGCAAATGGATCGAGTTCAATCCTGGAGAGGAAGTTGTGAGAGAAGGTGATGAGGGGGATTGTTTGTACATAGTGATCAAGGGTAGATTAAGTGTGTACAAAATTATTAACGATGAAAATAAGTTACTCGGTGAATTAAGGCGAAATCAACTTTTTGGTGAATCTGCCTTAATCGATAAAAAACCGAGAAATGCAACAGTTATTGCAGAGGATCGAACCCTTCTCTTAACCTTATCAAATGAAAGTTTTCATTCATTTTTAATTGCTCATCCAGAATTAAGAAATGATATTTTAGGGATAGATGCAAAAAGAAAAGAGTGGGCAAATCGTCAGAAATATCGCCCTCCAATGGAGAGTTTGTTAAAGGATTTGGCCAAAATAACAGAAGTTGAAGATTTCGAAGTTTTACGTGAACTCGAAAGTGAGGTGGATTGGGTCACCATTTCAAAAGGTCAAATGCTTATGAAAACTGGAGAAATTGGCGAACATTTATTTTTCGTATTAAATGGCACATTCGATATATACAGGGTTCGGGATGATAATTCCAGTATCCGACTTGGACGGGTTTCTTCTGGCGAGATTTTAGGAGAAATAGCATTAATGACAAATGCCCCAAGAAGTGCCGATGTCATTGCGCTTGAGGATTCAGAACTTCTCAAATTATCAAAATCAGGGTACGAAGTTCTAATTTCCCGATATCCTGAAGCATTAAAAGTATTTTCCCGCATCCTTGCTGATCGCCTAGTTGGTCAGCTTCATGCTAGGTCCAATGCTGCTATGATATCTTCTATGCCAGTACCCACGGATCAAGAATGCAAAGACATTGTCAATAACCCTGACATGATTCTGCGTAATCTGCAGATTACTCAAATGTACCATAGGTTGACTGTTCAGTTGGCTGCAATTTTGGGACAGCATGATGCAAATTGGTGTACTTTCGCTACTCATGCCTCCAAAACAGCTGGTAATTCAATTCGTAGGGAAGAGCTACCGGGTTATTCTTTGCTTTTATGGTTAGAAGATAATATTTCATTCTTGGCAGGCTTATGTAAAACGACCGACAATATCATTAGAACCATGTCGGAAAGGTCCGGTATTGTTGCACGAATGGATAAGGTAATTGATCATGTATCAAGATGTATCGCAGCTGGTAATTTAAAAGTATTCGCTGAGCTTGCGCCTCTTTTTGCAGCCTTCCTTAGAACCTTTCAAGACGCTCAAAACTCAGACCCAAAGGCGGTGGAAGAATTATGTGCTCATCTTGACCCAGGAACTTCTGCTAATGGCGGACAACAACTAATTAGTGAGGCCTTTAGGCATTATGTCGATGCCATTTTCGAAACAGATCATAAACGAAAATCAGAATTACTTCTTTGCGGAAACATAAAAATTGGATTACATGAGCAGACCCGATTACAACCCTATATCGTTGAAGCGCTAAACACTCCTATGGCTGATATTCTTGATCCTAAGCGAAAATATTTCGGAAACAGATTAGTAGAATCAGATCCCGGAGAGGATTCAGGAATTCGATTGAGAATAATGAGTTGGATTATAAGAAAATGGAGACGAGTACTTACCCGATATATGATGCGACTTAGATTACCCTATGGGGACTTAAGTCTTGGCAGGGATCTTCCAAGATTGCATAACCGCCGTTCTTATCCTGATGTTCTCCACAATATCGAGTCCGAAGAATTGAAGAATTTATTATCAAAGTTTGATAGATGTAATCCGAAGACATTGAGAAATAGTCGTTCTAGAGATTGGGGAAATCTTGAAGACCGAATGAATTTTATTGCAAATTTATTCCGCTCCAGACATAAAAGCCTCGAACTTTTCGATCAACCCTTTTTTTATGAACAGCGTCAAGCAATGCAGGAAAGTATTGTTCCAAAAGGAAGACTTTGAAAGTCTTTTACTTTAGGTGAAACCAACATTACTAGTGAACTATATTCACTGAGTTCCTTCCATTTGGAAACCTACCATCAACATCTTGTCAAGTTCTAAGGTTTTAAATAGTGGATTTCTAATTTTAGATTTAAACTTCTCTTAAAATTGAAAAAGTGAGGATATTTATTTTATTGATTGTACCTTAATTTTATGGTTTATTATCTCTTTACCCCTTCGACTTAGTTTTTATTATTCACTAGCGTTAATTGGGTTTCTTAAAATTTTTCCTTTAAAACAATGAAGAACTCCAAAGGAATACCAACGGTTTCTCCAATTCGTTTTTATTCTAACGCAAAGAGAATTCTGAAAAACCCTCTGCCCTTCCATCATGAAAATTTTGAGAAACTAGGCGATACATTTCAACTTAACCTTGGATTTGGTAATAGGCTGATTTTATCAAGAGATTCTGCCCTTGCCGAATATGTACTTCAAAAGAACCAAAAGAATTATAGGAAATCTGACATCCAAACCCATGAGGTTGCTAAATATATTGGTCATGGTTTATTAACCTCTGAAGGTGAAGTATGGAAAAAACAAAGGAAACTTATTCAACCTTCTTTTCATAAAAAACAGCTAGTAGGTCTTCTCGATAAAATAAAGTCTGCTATTCTGGAAGAACTGAATACAATAAGCACAGATAAGGCGTTGGACATGATGCCAATTTTTAACGATTTAGCATTTCAAACCGTGGTAAAATCACTTTTTAGCAGTGCTATTGGCCAAAAAGAGATTAACCGATTGCAGTTTATCACAGATTCTGCCCAGAAAATGCTAGTGAAGGAATTACGTCAACCTTATTTAAACTGGTATTTTAAATGGAGTGGGAAAATAAAAGACCACTTGGCGATGACGGAAGAAGGTCGACAAATACTAAAGGAAGTAATCCGGCAAAGAAAAAAGAGTTCCAGCACACAGAATGATTTACTGGACATGTTGATAGAATCTCAGTATGAAGACGGTACATCCATGAATGAAGAACAGTTGATTGATGAGATTCTCGTATTATTTACTGCGGGATATGAAACTTCTTCCAATGCCTTGACTTTTGCCTGTCAATTGTTAGCAAATCACCCCCAAATTCAGGAAAAGATCTCCTCAGAAATTGATGCTGCTAAGAAGCTTTATGGGGAGGATTATATGCAGTTTTTAATTAATTGCCCGTATACTCAACAAGTTATTAAAGAAACCCTTAGGCTTTATCCCCCCGCCTACTTTTTGGATAGAGTAAATATAGAAGAAGATGAGTTTCAAGGAAAAACATTTCCTGCAGGCACCAATTTCCTTTTTTCAATCTATGAGATACATAGACATCCAAACTATTGGGGAAATCCAGAAAAATTTAACCCAGATCGATTTTCTGAGAGCAATACGGCAAATTATTACCCTTTTGGTGCAGGTCCTAGAAAATGTATTGGTAACAATTTTGCTATGTATGAGATGCAAATTGCTATCATTGAACTTGTCTCTAAATACAAAATATACAGTGAAACTGAAGAGATCCAGATACAACCTTTGATTACCCTAAAGCCTAAGAATGCGAATCTGAAGTTTGAATTCCGAGATCTCCAAAAAACAAAAGGATAAAGAAAACAAGTGGAATAAAACCAAAATCCTATCAGAAAATCGGATCGATAAATCCTTTCAGCCTTATTTTAACAACATTGATATAAAAATCCCCAGAGAAAATTCAGCGAAAGTGGGTTCTGAATATTCTTGGTGGACCAAAAAAGTATTACCAGGAAAAAATAAACAGGGAATATATTGGGCAAATGGATGGGACGGACGAAAAATTATCGTTGTCCCCAATAAAAACGTTGTTGTTGTTTTTATTGGGGGTCGTTACAATTCTTAAACAAACCAGTTTAGGCTTTTTGAAGATTATATTTTGTCAGCTATTAAATGAAACGCAGCATTTTTCCAAGGTTGGTATCCTGATCATATCCGTGTTTGCATTCTCGCCAAATCCTTATCTCAAACAAACCTCACCATGTTTAGTATCCCCGCAAAAACACTAGACCCTTTTTCCTCCATGTGAGTGAGTGAACACACTTCAGAGGAAATTTTATAGTCAAGAATTGTGAAAACAACTCATTAATTTTCAATAAACTAGTTAATCATTTTTTGTTCCGATGGTTTCACTTTTTTTGAAGCGATGAAATGATTATTAATGCCTTTACTATTGCGACAAGTTTCAAAATTCTTAAAACGTTTGGGAATAATACTATCCGCTTGGTGACTAAAGTCATTTTAAACAGCGCCAACTCTAAATATTTTTAAGGAGTTCTTTAATAATTAAAATTAATCCTCCTATAAAATTTATTAGTAATGAAACCTTTCTTATTCTTCTTTTTGGTAGCATTTATTGCACAATCAAGTTCCTGTAATACTACAGATGATGATGAAAATGTTTTAAGCAAAGACGGACCCTTCAAGATCAGCGAACTCGCCGGAAATTGGGAGGCAACTAAAGCCCAATTCAGTGTAAACACTACTTCAATAGACGTAGTAGAGAGGGGAGGAACTGCTCAAATGGCTGTTCAAGCCAATGGGAGATTTACCATATCCCTAAATCCGGTAGATCGTGATGCATATTCAGTCAGTGGAGAAATGTTTTGGGAGGAGTGGAAGCAAACATCCCATTTCACCATTATTTGGGATGACAGTCCTGGTGAAAGAGATACTTACAGTCACACATATGATGGCACTACTCTTTCTTTTAATGGAGGTACCGGAACAGGGGAATATGACTTTAACAATGACGGAACCATGGAAGCATGTTCTGTCCATTACATTTTCATCAGACCCTAAAAAATTAGCAAAAAAACACAGCCATAAAGCAATAATCAAAACCAAAATACTTTGGAGTACAAAACCTCAATTTGTTAGTTTCATGCAAACCAACAAGATGAGTTGAATTACATATCTCATCAAATTTTTGTAAGTTCATAGGAACCTATTTCAAACAATAGCATAGAATAAAAGAAAATAGTTTTATCTCAACACACCCAACAGGAAAAGTGAATTTTTGATTATGAAAAGAAAGTATACGAGTACACTGTTTAGTATTTTATTTGGAGTCATCTTTTTAGGCTGTGATTCTAAAGATAAGCCTCACTATCTTATTGATGGTTTGCATGAACCTGTTGAAATAATTAGAGATGAATGGGGAATCAATCATATCTACGCTAAAAATCAACATGATTTATTTTTCGCTCAAGGGTATGCAGCAGCTAAAGACCGGCTTTTTCAATTCGAAATCTGGAGACGTCAATCCACTGGGACAGTTGCGGAAATATTAGGTGAGAGGGAATTGAAACGGGATATAGGCACCAGACTTTTTAAATACCGAGGGAATTTAACTGAGGAAATGAATCATTATCATTCGGAAGGTGAAGAAATAATTAATGCCTATACCCAAGGAGTGAATGCTTACATAGGAGAAATACTTTCAACTCCCGATCAGCTTCCTATAGAATTTAAAATCCTCAATATTGTTCCTGAAAAGTGGACTTCGGACGTAGTCATTTCAAGGCATCAAGGATTATTGGGCAACATAGAAGATGAGCTAGAAATAGCACAAGCTGTGGCAAAATTAGGAGTTGAGAAAGTTAAAGACCTAAATTGGTTTCATCCAAAAGATCCAGATCTCAGTATGGATCCAAAGATCGATCAAGACTTACTTTTCGATGATATCTTGGAATTATATAAGGCCTATCGAAAAGCAGTACGATTTAATAAAAGTGATATTCTGCCGGAGTATAGAAATTCAATTAATGAAAATTCAATTGCATCAGTGGTTGATGATAAAGACGCTGTATTTTCCATAGGTAGTAACAACTGGGTAGTAAGTGGCGAACTTACAGAAAACGGCAATACCTATATGGCAAATGATCCCCACAGAACCATTGCCATTCCTTCTCTGAGATATATGGTTCATTTAGTGGCTCCGGGATGGAATGTCATAGGTGGAGGGGAGCCGGAAATCCCTGGAATATCTATTGGACACAATGAATATGGTGCTTGGGGACTTACCGTATTCGAAACAGATGGCGAAGACCTGTATGTATATGAACTAAATCCTGAAAACAATCATCAGTATTTGTACAATGGAGAATGGGAAGACATGGAGATCATTACTGAGACATTCAAGGTAAAAGATAAAGAAGATGTGACTGTAGACTTGTTTTATACTCGACATGGCCCAGTCACCCTAGTTGATTCTATTAACAATAAGGCCTATGCGGTTCGGTGTGCATGGCTAGAGCCTGGTGGGTCACCATATTTAGCCTCTTTAAGAATGGATCAGGCAAAAACTTGGGAAGAATTTCGTGAAGCCTGTAACTACAGTCATATCCCTGGAGAGAATATGATTTGGGCCGATAAAAATGGGAATATTGGCTGGCAGTCGGTTGGTATCGCACCTATCCGAAAAAATTTTAGCGGGATGGTACCTGTGCCCGGAGATGGAAGGTATGAATGGGATGGCTATTTACCCATTATTCAAAAACCAAATACTGTTAACCCAAAAGAAGGTTTCTTCGCTTCAGCCAATCAGAATATTGTTCCTGAAGATTATGAGCATTGGGATGCTATAGGTTTTAC
>NZ_JAHEBC010000274.1 GCF_024642405.1 Algoriphagus sp.
TTCCGGAATCATCGGATTGACAGCATTTCCCAGAATCAGAATCTTCTGAGCATTGATTTTTCTGGATGTTTTTAAGCAGTTATTTTTCCAATTTTCAAAACTCTGTTTGGCATCTGGTTTAAAAGCAACAGGTAGAATTGCTGGATGTGTATCTGGAGCCACCCAGACCTGGTCAACACCTTCGCTTAAATAATGCAGCGCAGCGATTCCGGATAAATAGCCACTGCTCAGACAAAGTGATGCTTCCGCTTCTGCTTGCTTTGCAAAGTGCTGCTCGAACTGATCATAAATCTCCAACTGAACATTATTGATTCTACTTAATCCATGATTCAAGCCGTATTGCTCCATTCCTAGAATTAGCTGCTCTTGAAATTCAGGCACTAAGTCAATCCCTAGGTAAGAAGTACCGCTGAAATAGTGGTAGGTTTTCCCTTGGTGAATAATTTGTCGATCGATCTTGGTGTTTAATGAAAAAGTCTCCAAAACTGAGGGCTTTACTTTGCGAAAATCTGAGATTCGTCCTGAAAGGATTTGAATTCTAAGGCATTTCCGCAAGGATCCAAGAAAAACATGGTGGCTTGTTCTCCTACCTCACCTTTGAATCGGATGTATGGCTCGATCACAAATTCGATTCCATGTGCTTTCAATTTATCTGCTAATTCATGCCATTCTTTCCAAGGTAAAATCGCTCCGAAGTGCCTAACTGGCACATTTTTACCGTCTACTGCATTGGTTTGGGCAAGGGCAAGTTCCTCAGGCTTGATGTGAGCAGAAAGCTGATGACCAAAGAAATTGAAATCAATCCATTTGTCGGTACTTCTTCCGATGTCACAACCGAGTAAATCTCCATAAAATAATCTGGTCTCTTCAATATCCCTGATCGGGAAAGCCAGGTGAAAGGGTTTAAATTGGCTCATAATGCGTACTTTCGTTTAAGATTTTCGGGTTCAATTTACTTTATTATTCCTTGAAAAAAATGTCAAATAGGAAATCGGTGTCTTTGGTTTTGAGTAGCGGTGGAGCAAGGGGATTAGCGCATGTAGGAGTGATTGAGGAATTGGAAAAAAGAGGGTATCATATTGCTGAAATCGCCGGCTGCTCTGCGGGAGCTTTGGTGGGAGGAATGTATGCTGCGGGGAAACTGGAGGAATTTAAAGATTGGATCTGCCACTTGGATCGGGTGGATGTGTTTTCCTTGATGGACTTTACCTTTTCTAGCCGTGGATTTATCAAAGGAGAGAAAGTTTATACTGCATTAAAGAAAGTAGTAAAAGACTGCCAAATCGAAGATTTTAAAATTCCATTTGTTTGTAATGCTGTGGATTATAAAACTGGGGAAGAAGTAGTATTTAGAGAAGGGAGTCTATATGCCGCGATTCGGGCTTCCGGAAGTATTCCTACGGTTTTCCAACCTGCAAGACATCACAGACATGAATTGATTGATGGAGGAGTTTTGAATCCTGTTCCTATTTCACTTTTGAAAAGACCGCATGAACATCAAGTAGTTGTAGTAGGATTAAATGGGCCAGACACTGAATTGATCACTCCTCCCAAAAAAGATTCAGAAGGACACCGTTTTATTTCCATGCCTGGATGGCTCAGAGAATATAGGAATAAGATGAGGCAGTATTTTCCTGAACAAGAAAAAGTAGAAAAATCAAGCTCCTTAAGTTCCATCAATTTAATGACCCGGTCATTTGATCTACTTCAAGATCGGTTTTGCAGTTTATTGATAGAAAAATATCCAGTGGATGTGAATATTCGGATTGCCAGAAATCAAGCAGGAACATTAGAATTTCACCGGGCAGCAGAATTAATAGAAATAGGAAGACAAAAAGCAATTATAGCCTTAAACAAATGGGAAAATGGAATACACGGAACTCAATAAATTATTAGGAAATATCGATGTCTATCTGTTTGATCAGATTTTGAAAGGCAGATTCAATAAGGACATGAAAATCCTAGACGCAGGTTGCGGAGAAGGCAGGAATGCCGTTTATTTCATCAATTCAGGGCATCAGGTTTTTGGATTCGATCAAAACGAAACCGCGATTCAATATTGTCGATATATGGCCAAAAGTCTGAATCCTAATTATGACGCACATCGATTTCAAGTGGGCACGATGGAAGAAATTCCATTTCATAAGGAAGCTTTTGATGCCGTGATCTGTATGGCTGTGCTGCATTTTGCAAAGGATGAGGATCATTTCTGGCACATGATGCAGGAAATGCTTCGGGTGCTGAAACCAGGGGGAGTTTTATGGTTTCGAATGTGTACTGGTTTCGGAGGGATATTAGAGCAGTCCGAATCTTTGGGAGGCAGCAGGTATTTGCTTCCTGATGGATCAGAGCGTTTTGTGTTGCAGGAAAAACATTTGGATAAGTTTCAGGACTTAGGATTGGAGTTTATTGAAAATCCCAAGACAGTTTTGGTACTCGGTCAGCGTGAAATGGGAGTTTTTGTAATGAGGAAAAAAGGATTGTTTTGATCCCCCCAAGACGTAAAGCTTTGATTATATACAAAAATTGAATATTCAGTCATTTCGACTGTAGCCTGCGGAAGGAGAAATCCCAATTATTATTGAGGAGATCTCTCCCTCCCGATAGGAATCGAGGAGGTCGAGATGAAAAAAATTAGTTATCGTTCAAATTATGAAGCATTTAAAGAATTCAATTTAAACTCCATGGATTTACAATACGGATTAGAGCTTGTCGGAACATTTGTATTCGCCATCTCCGGAGCTTTAGCGATCCGGGAACGGGAACATGATATGTTTGGAGCGGGCTTTACCGGGTTTATTACCGCCATCGGTGGAGGAACTTTGAGGGATATCTTGTTGGACAGTTACCCGCTGGTTTGGATTGGGGACGTAAAATTTTTGTATGCTATTCTGGCTGGTGTCTTGACGGCGTTTATTTTTCCAAACTTCTTGAGCAGACTCAGGAAGACCTTCTTTTTATTTGATACGCTTGGGATTGGCTTCTTTACTGTTTTGGGGGTAGAAAAAGCCTTGAGTTTGGGAGTCAGGCCAGAGATTGCAGCGATCATGGGAATGTTTTCTGCTGTAATGGGAGGAGTGATCCGGGATACATTGACGAATGAAATTCCAATACTTTTCCGAAAAGAAGTCTATGCTTCTGCCTGTCTGGCAGGTGCGGTTTTGTATGTTGTATTGAATTATTTTGAAGTAGAAAGAGATTATAATCTATTGATTTCCATGTCTTTGGTGATCAGTATTCGGTTAATTTCAATGAAGTATAAACTGAGTTTACCGAGACTGGATTAGGAGGTCAGAAGTTAGAAGTGGAAAAAAGTATTCAGTTTGCAGTCTCAGTGTTCAGTTTTCGAAAAAGGAAAGTAAGAAGTCTAAATTCTAAAATGAAATTCGTTTGTGTCATTTCGACCGCAGGGAGAAATCTCTAGCCTGATCATATTTTAATTCCCGCAGATGTACGCTGATAAATCCCGCAGATTTCCGCTGAAAAAAACGCAGATACACGCAGAAGTAAATCAGCGCCTTTTATCCGTGGGAATCAGCGGGGAAATCAGATTCACAGGGTATTCTGAAGGTATTAGATGAAAAAAGTATTCAGTTCCCAGTCTCAGTAATCAGTAGTCTTGAGTTCTTAAGTGAATTTCATTAGTGTCATTTCGACCTCAGGGAGAAATCTCCGATAGTTTGATCCCGCAGATGTCCGCTCAAAAATCACGCAGATATTCGCAGAGGAAAATCAGTGAAAATCAGCGCCTTTTATCAGCGAAAATCAGCGGGGAAATAAGATTCTAAGTTTATTATTCCAAAATGTGTTTGTTGAAAAAAGTATTCAATTTGCTTTGAGTTAGAATTGCGTTTTTGTCATTTCGACTGGAAGGAGAAATCTCAGAGCTGATTCCTTAAATAAACCCTGTGACATTCCGCTAAAAAAGTAATCAGTAGGCAGTCTCAGTTTGCAGCGAGACGGAATCTGCTTGGGTCATTTCGACTGCAAGGAGAAATCTCTACATTATATAAAGAAGTTCATATTCAATCACGTGAAATCCTAGGTTTCAACCTCACAAAAGCTAATTCATCATCTACATTTAGGAAACTATACAGCATTCCGTCTTTGAAAAATCGAGTGCCCGAACTGGTGATATTCTCTAAGATCTGCTCCTTAAGCATGTTATAGTCCGTATCAAAAAATGTCACCACATTCTTTGTTACCACCGAATCCGCGATCATCCGATCCATATCGGTACTGATTCTCCAAATAAGATTTTCTTCATTTTGGAAGTACAATGGCCCAAATTTGACCTGCTTCATTTTTTCTTTAGAGGATTCAAAAAGTGCTTCTCGGGAATCGACCTGAGTGGGAAAGTTTTTGATCCGTTCATTTCCTGTGAGACTGGCTTTGAAAGTCTGATGCTGTAAACTATCCGTAGAAGTGTCATATAAAAAGACCTCATTAAAGGCTGTGTTACTGAGCACCAACTGTCCATTGATAAACTTCAAATAAGAGGATTCACCTGTAGACATCATGGCGTTTCCATCCATTTCCAGCATGATTCGAAATTCATCCAGTTTAGAAATAGCGTCTGTTGGAATGAAGTTCACCTGCATTTTTTCAATATCTACCACTGCCAGTCCTTTGGCAGGTTCTCTAAAGCTTTCATCTTCCATCTCCCCAACATAGGTTTTCCCATCCGTTGAAAATACCCCCATGTAACTGACGACATCAGTTTCACCGAATTCGTAACCAGTCAAAGTGTTTTTATCGAATTCATACTTTTTTATCAACTCCCCTTTCGGGCTGATTTCAACAATTTTATTGAAATCAAAAAGCATCAGGTTTCCATTTCCGATTACCTGAAGCTTGGAGATAAACCCTCCTCCTATCCCATTAGGCCCTTCTTTTTCCAGTTGAATGGTTTCTTTAAGTGCCAATGCCTCCATATCTACCACCTCCAATAACAGAGTTTGAGGATTGAGATTATAAAGCAGTTTTCTATCCTGAGTCAAGTCAGAGGTTCCTAATCCCCAGTTTAAAAAAAAGAAATGGTCGCCCGGATCAACCATCACGGTGTCCGTTTCATAGCTGAACTCAAAGGAGGTTGCTGAATCAGTTTCGGAAGTTTTTTCTCCACAAGCGATTAAACTTGCAAATGCAGCTAAATAAAGTAGTTTTTTCATGGTTGGTTTAGTTAAAAATCAAAAGTGAATA
>NZ_JAHEBC010000275.1 GCF_024642405.1 Algoriphagus sp.
GCATCTAAGTTGACGAAGTTTTTGAAACTCATTCCCTCCAAGCCGTCCACCATTTCGTAACGAAGTTTTTTTACAAACTCCATTTGAAGTTTTGTCTTATAAACCCCATCAAAAAACTTAACAATTGATTTCAAGACAAAAAGAGTGACCATTGAAATCAAAATGATATTAAGATTGAGACCAAAACCTAGGGACTCAATCCAGTTAAGAAGGAAATCAAGATTTCCTAAAGCGCTTTTGCTTTCTGGTGTAATTCCATCGGCCGCCACCTGAAAAACAGGAATAAATAAGGCTAAACCAAAACCATCCAACAAACCAACAAATAAACTGGAGGCCAGGAGGATAAACACTTTATATCCCAGGTACTCATAAAAGAATGAGAAATACCTGAAATACTTTTGAAGAAATTTTTTCAAGATTAGATTTTAAAGACCGAATTTCCTTTTTTTCTTATTTGCGTCTTCATAATAGCCATATCCATACCCGTAAGAGTATCCATATCCTCCGTAGGAAATTTTACTGGCATCAAGTCCATTGAATATGGCGTATAAATTCTTGACCCCCTTTTGTTCTTTCAATCCATTTACAGCGTCGATAAATATTTTTTCACTATAATTTTGTCGAAACACAAAAAGAGTAAAGTCAACCAGACTCAATAAATCGAGCGTTTCCGATACCAATCCTACTGGCGGGGTATCGAGAATTACTACATCGTATTCTTCTTTCAAAGAATCAATGAGTTTCTCAAAATTAATAGAAAATAAAAGTTCAGATGGGTTTGGTGGAATAGGTCCGGAAACAATTAAATCGAGATTATCATACTTCGTTTTCTTTACAATTTTCCCCCAATCATCTTCTTGACCACTTAAAAATGTGGAAAGACCAATATCATTTTGCACTTCGAAATCTTCGAAGATTTTAGGCTTACGCATATCACATCCTATCAATATTGTTTTCTTTCCTGTCAAAGAATAGACAGCTGCCAAATTCATAGCACAGAAAGTTTTTCCTTCTCCAGAAATAGTAGAAGTAATCATGAATGTTAATTGCTTCTCTTTTGGAACAATAAATTTGATATTGGACCTTAAAGATCTAAAGCCTTCAGCTATTCCTGATTTTCCAGAGTCGAAAACAACCAAAGGTTCTCTACTTTTATTAAAAAGAATAGTAGAAAGAACCGGAACCTTCAATTTTCTCTCTAGGAATTTAGGCTCCTCAATTTTTGTCCTAAAGAATTCTTTTATGAAAACAAAAAGGATTGGAAGCATTAGCCCCGCAAAAATTGCAGCCATATAATTTCTTCCTGGCTTAGGATTTACCTGAAGTAATCCTGCTTTCGCAAATTCAATTATTTTATTACTTGGTGTATTTGAAGCTTTCGAAATTGCAGATTCGGCTCTTTTTTCAGAAAGGAAATTGTAAATATTCTCTGTAAGGGTTGCCTGCCTTTGAATTCTTATCAGGTTTTGCTCTGCTTCAGGAAGTGATCTAAAAGATTGTTCAATTTCTTTCTTTCTTTCCTCAAGATCCGCAATCGTCATTTTATTATTTAAATCGACATTCTCCAAAATCTCTCGAATAGACTTATTTAAATCAGATAACTTTTTGTTTGTTTCTCTTACCGCAGGAGATATTTCTGTCTGTGTTGCCATTAGTCTTGACCTCTCTACTTGAACAGAAAGCAAATTCTCTATCAATCCATTAAGGTAAGGGTCATCAATTCCTAAACCGGAAGGAACAACTATTTCATTATAGTTTTCCCGAACTAGGTAATCTTTCAAACTCTGATAATACCTTCTTTTCAGGTTTTCGTTTGCAAGTTGATTTTCTATCTGTGTCAAAGAAGCAAAAACGCTTGAACTCTCATTACTTAGATTATAAATCTTATTAGCAGACCTATAATCTTGCAATTCATCCTCAATTAAGTTTAAAGAATCTGCTACCCCAGCTACTTGAGAATCAATAAAATTTATTGTTCTATTCGCGATTTCATTTTTCTCCTGGAGTTCTTGATCCAGATAAGTATCCATTAGGGCATTAAGGTAAGCTTCTCCTTTTGCCCTATTCGGAACTACCAAACTTAAGTCAAGTATTGAAGAGTTTTTTTGCGAAAGTTCTATCGTCAGCCCAAGTGAAAAGTAGTTAATCAAATAAGTACGATCTCTTAACAGAAAATAGGAAGTACCACTTTCCTGTCCAGAAACATTACTGATCTTAAACTTAAATTGAGGAGTTTCAGCCCACTCATTGAATTTAAAGGTTTTATCTTCTAGATCACTGATACCACCTATACTTCCATCAGGGAAAAACTGACCATAACCTTTCGATTCAAAAACTAAAGTATACTCATCCAAAGAAGTCCAATTCACGCGAATACTTCCATGAGTAAGTTGAGGTGCTTTCCAGTCTACTTCAACAATAATGGGAGTTTGTCGGTAAATTTCTTTTGGGATAAAAGAGCCCTCTTCATAGTATTCTACGTCAAAATCAAGCTTATCCAAAGTAGCATTTGCAATGGGTCTTGACTTTAAAATAATAGTTTCATTTGTCAAACCGATTCCAGATTCGGAACCCAAAGCAGGGGTTTCAAAAAAGGATAATCCTTTATCATTTTCTTTAATAAAAAATTTGCTTGAGACTTTGTAAGTCGGAACAGAGGTATTCGTATAATAATAAGCAAAACCAAGAAAAATCCCCAAACTGAGTAAAATCCATGGCCAAATCCTAACAATTTTTGGAAGGATAGACTTTATATCAAAACTACTTTCTTCTTCTTGAAAGAAGTCATTTTCTTCCTGATCAATACTCATATTTAAGGATAATTAATTTCTGATTAATGTAAGGACTAACGCGATCGCAGTAATAGTCGTCGTCAGTAATGTTAAAGTTTCAACCAAATTTGTTCCAGCACCAAGTTCTCTTACTTTCATTGGTTCAGCATAAATCATATCATTTGGTTTTAAGAAATAAAACTCAGAGCCTAATAGATTTTCATCTAATAAATTTATTCTATGCATTTGAGAACCATCAGGGTATTGTCTAACTAATACAACTTGGTCTCTTTTTGCAATTTTATTTAGGTCACCAGCGAAAGCAATCGCTTCAAAAATTGTAACTCTGTTTTGCAATATCGTGTATTTTCCAGATCTGTTGAATTCTCCCAATGTACTGAATCTAATTCCCCCTAACCTTACACGTACGAAGAATTCATTCACATTGACATATTTCAAAACCTCTTTTTCAACCAACTCTTTGGCTTCTTTTGTAGAAAGCCCTAATAGTTTCACTTCACCAATTAAAGGGATTTCCACGTAGCCCCTATCATCAATGGTATATCCGTTCATAAAGAATGCATCGCCAGCTCCCTGAGTACCACCCATTTGAGCCATATTTTGAGGATCATTGGTAATAGCTCCAAATATTTGATTCAATTCTGGACTTGTTGTTTTTATGTTTACCTCAACTATATCATTAATTTGAAGTAAATATTCTTCTGTTTCATAGGGGAATTTAGCACTTGAATTAAGTAATGGCCCCTCTGATTCCTCTAGCTCCTGCATATAAATCAGCTTCTTATTTGATACACAAGAAAATAATGCCACTGATACAATGATCAAAAGGCATAGAGATTTTAGAAATTTATTCATGAATTGAATCAATAAAAATTATATCGAAAGTTGGTTAATTATTGAATTTGAGGTCAAAAATAAGAATTAATCAGAATTTCAAGCTCTTATTTATACCAGCACTAAATGCATACGCTTTAAAGTCTTGCATCCACTGCAGACTTCTCTAAAAATCCTTTTACATCAAAAACAACTTGAGTGTCTGACTTTTGGATTTTGAGAGCATTAAATTCTTTATGAGAAACTGCCAAGATGATCGCTGAATATTGAATGAGATCCGGAGATTTTTTTCCTGAAATAATATCAACGCCATACTCGTGCATTACTTCAGCTGGATTGGCCCAAGGATCATAAATATCCACATCCATATCAAACGATTTTAATTCTTTGTAAATATCGATCACTCTAGTATTTCGGACGTCTGGACAGTCTTCTTTGAACGTAAATCCCAGAATCAATACTTTGGAATCAATCACCTTAAGGTCTTTTCTCATCATCAACTTGATGACCTCTGTAGCGACATGTTTTCCCATACTATCATTTAGTCTTCTACCCGCCAAAATGATCTCAGGATGATACCCGAGTTCTTGAGCTTTTTGAGCAAGATAAAAGGGATCAACTCCAATGCAATGACCACCTACCAAACCAGGTTTGAATTTCAGGAAATTCCATTTTGTGCCAGCTGCCTCCAAAACCTCATTAGTATCAATTCCCATGAGGTTAAAAATCTTTGATAACTCATTGACAAAAGCAATATTGATATCGCGCTGAGAGTTTTCTATCACCTTTGCAGCCTCAGCAACTTTTATGGATGAAGCTTTATGAGTACCTGCTGTGATTACCGTCTTATAAAGTTGATCAACATATTCAGCTACCTCAGGAGTACTTCCAGAAGTGACTTTTAATATCTTAGCAACAGTATGTTCCTTATCACCTGGATTGATTCTTTCTGGAGAATATCCAGCAAAGAAATCAACATTGAATTTTAAACCAGAAATAGATTCTAAAACTGGGACACATTCATCTTCAGTAACGCCAGGATAAACAGTTGATTCATAAATAACTACATCTCCCTTCTTCAAGTATTTTCCTATATTTTTAGAAGCTTTTAACATGGGAGTCAAAACAGGTCTATTGTGCTTATCTGTCGGGGTTGGAACAGTTACAATATAAATATTGCATCCTGATAAAACTTCCGAATCCGAACTAGGCAAAAGCCCAACGCCTTTCTCCAATGAATTCATTAATACAGACTGCAGAAGATCACTTTCAACTTCCAATGTATGATCTGTCCCAGATTTCAAATCCTCAACTCTTTTTGAATCAATATCAAAACCTACCGTTGGATATTTTTTAGCAAATTCAACTGCCAAAGGAAGCCCTACATAGCCTAGCCCGATTACGGCAATTTTTACATCTTTTATTGGTGTCAACATTAAAACAGGAATGTTATAAATGAATTTGTCTTTTTTAAGTTTTTTTTCTAAAAATACTAGTCAGCAAAATTTAGAGCTTCGCCCTTTCGGTCACAAAAACCCAGCATATTAAAAGCTTTTAAAATTCTC
>NZ_JAHEBC010000045.1 GCF_024642405.1 Algoriphagus sp.
TAAATTGTATTTGAACTTAGATTCTCTAATTGATGATTTAATGGAAAGAGGTTACAGTTTTGAGAAATTCTAAAATTGTGAGTAGAGTCTAATTATGATTTCATTCATATTGCGAAATCATAACTTTTCCATCAATTCCTGAAGGCATAGTTTTCCAGTCAGTTGCATCAAAAGGTTTATAATCAATATTGACAAAGTTGATTTCATGATAATTTCTCCACTCAATCTCATTTCTATCTAAATATCGGATACTGTTTGCCATTAGGTTTGCGACTTCGATTTTGATTGAATTACTTCCATTTTGAAGTTGTTCTGTCACATCCAATTGATAGGGGATGCTCCAAATCGCCCCTGCATACTGATCATTTATCCAAATTTTAGCACTCTCATTGACCTTATCAATACTTAATAAATAGCTTTTTCCTACAGACTTGGTAAACTCAAATTTAGAAGTGTAGGTGGCCTGACCAGAGAAATCATCAGCTGCTTGATCCTCCTGATCCGTCCAAGGATGAATTGTTAGCATTGCTTGGGAAGAAGGGAGGCTTGGCTGACCCTGGTTGAAAGTTAAGTTCCAATTGGATGAAATGTCAACACTATTCTCTGGGTTGTTGTAGTTTGGCCATTTTGGCAAATCTAAATCTACCTTCCCCTCAATAGCTTTAATAAAAATACTTTCTCCGGATTTCATGAAAATGTCAATCATCGTTTTATTTCCCATTTTTTTTGTTTCTAGCATACCTCTATTGCCTGTCAAAGGGTCAAAAAGGATTAATTGATTGGAATCGACATTGAGGGAGATACCTTGATTGATGGTATTGGGACTATGGTTTACCAAAAAATAATAGGTGCCATCATTAGTTTTTCTGCGAATGAAATCCAAGCCAGTATCCACTAATTCCTCACGTAATATTTCTATTTCTTCTAATGTACTTTGGATATCATTGGATAAATAAATATGACCGTTTCCGTGTTCTGATTTTCCATTTTCAAAATTGAGACTTTCCCATAATTGATCGAATTTTGCCTGCGAAGAAGCCAATTCGGAACTGAAACCCGGGATTGATTTAGGTTTGGATTGAAAAATTATTTTTGCTCCTTCATCAGCTAAATCTATTAGATTTTTTAAAGTTGTAATTGGCATAAAGTCAGTCTCAGGGATAATCAAAACCTTCCCGGAATTACTTTCCGAAGTTTTTATAGCTCCTTTTTCAACTTTCGAGTTGGCAATCATATCATCTGAAATGAAATCCAAAGAATAGCCGGATTCCATCAGTTTTTTAGATTGTTTGTAGAAATCGGTTGGGTGTAGCCATTCGTCGACTGCATGGACTGTGATCATTTCCATTTTACCCTTATGCTCTGCCCATACATCGTAAACTGGCCAGTAAACAAGCAATTCATTATCTGGTTTTCCAGTTTGTAAAATAGATTGAGATCTTGCAATAAACTGATTGAACTCATTGAAATGCGGCCAGAGACTGTTTTGCTGAGTCAAATTCAAAGAAGCATAAAATAACCAGCCAGGATAAGGCACATCTTCCGGGCTATAGGTAACGCCATGGTAAAAAATGTGATTTACTCCGGCTAGAAATGCCTGTTCCACTTCTGGTTTCATTTGTGAAAAAGAGGATTTGAAATGTTCACCAAGCCAGGTAAAGGTTTCCGAAGAAACAAGATTTTTTCCAGTCAAATGTGCTGCAGAGGAAGCAAATTTTAGCATGATGGGATCAGGATCGACATTTCTGATATCCGCACTATCTCTTCTTAATCCAGGAATAGGGAAGTAGCTTGATCCAAATGTCTCACATTCAGGAATATCCACGGCAGCATATAGATCTAATAAATTTCCCGGTGAACCATGCGCTTGATTTTTGGTGAGTTTGGATTGACTATGTGCCCATTCTGTCCAGTTTTTAGTGAAATTGGAAAGCAGCAAATCATTAATAGTTTCCCGATAATCAGACTTGATTCTCCTGACTATTTCTGAATCCTCATCACTTTCAAAATAGGGTAAGTATTCTTTTAAATCATATCCCCTTAATTTCTCAAATTCTTCAAAAAACCCATCCGTGAAATCAGCACCATAAACCTCAAAACTGTCATTATAGAATGCCCGGAAACCATAGGTTTTACCTGACAAAGCATTTTGGAAATAGGAATTGTAATAATCAACTGCAGGTTTACTGAAATGATCTAAAGTAAAACCAACACCACCTGGTGCAGCTCTTTTGACCTTTTGTCCTGTCTTATCCAAGAATATAGCTTTTATCTGCCAATTGCCGGCTTCATTCCAATTTAGTTTGCCATCTTTTCCCAGAAATTCAGTGATGTTTTTTGACTGCAAATTTTCATCATAAGCCATTACTGCAATTAATTTTGCAACAGGTTGGTTTTCACTCCTTCTTTGAAAAACTATAGGAGTGTTAAATGGCTTGTCATCTTCGATTAAATAATTTTGAATTTTCAGGCTTGTGGCTGCATTTTCTAAACTAACCTGTGGTCCCCCAAATGGCCAGCCTGTTCCTTGAGTTAAATCGACACCCATTCCTAAGGAATCAGCTTTGTTAATTGTGAATTCCAACATTTCAAGCCAATCATCTGATAAGTACTCAATGTACCTGTCTTCATAACCTTTAGCTCCATAAATTGGAGCGATTTCAACTCCGCCCAGTCCTGCTTCCTTATAACTTTCCATTAAAGAGGAAATATTCTCTTTGTCAACTGCACTTCCCATCCACCACCATCGGGTCCAAGGTTTTGCTGTCTGTGTGATTTCTGGCCATTCGGCTGAGGCATGGGAAGTTCTCTCTTTAGAAGTACAAGCTAAAAGGGAGAAAGAAAAGACTAATAAAATCAAATTGGTTTTAATGGTCATAGGAATGGGTTTACTTCAAATTAAAGACATTTGGTAGGGGAATGGAAACAGGGGAGTTGTCGTCATTGGTTTCCATAATGTCGGCCATGTACTTCCACCATTTTTGAACAATTTTTGTATCTCCAAGATCTTGAGAGTTAGCATTTCCTTCAATGACTTGAAAAGCAAACAGACAGGAAGTTTCTTTATCCAAAAATATCTGATAATCTATGATTCCGGTTTCTTTTAATAAAGTGACCAGTTCAGGCCAAATCTCCCGATGTCTTCTTTCGTATTCTTCCTCATTTCCGGGGATTAATTTCATTCGGAAAGCTAGTTTTTGTCTCATGGCTTAGTCCTTTAAAAATGATTTCAAGTCAGTTTCAGATAGATTTTTGATTGCTTTAGCAACTATTTTTGCATTTATCTCAGCACCGTTTTCAATTGTATGGGTGTGATCTGTGTCATTGAAATAATGTGTCTTTACAAAGTTTTCTCCAAGACTATCATATTCATTTGCAATCAGTGAATTCAAGTCTATAAATGCAGTATTGGTGTCTTCTGCCACTTGCCTTGCCCAAAGTCCATAATCCGAGTCAGCTCTAATTACCTCACCGTCTTTCCATATGTTTCTTGGGATTAATGAACAAACGATTGGAGTTACTCCTTTAGCTTTCGCGGCCAAGATCATTTGTCTCAAATACTGCCCATAGGAATAGACAGTTTCCTGTTGCTTAGTAATGGGATTAAAAATGTTTTGAGCTTCCAATCCAGCACTTTTAATAGTTCCTCTAGCTCTCGCTGTATCATCTAAAGGACTGGAATCATTATGGCCAAACTGCATAATCAAATAATCACCAGGTTCAATTTTTTCTAATACTTTTTGCCAATGACCGTAAGTTTGGAAAGTCCGGCTACTGGTACCTCCCAAAGCATGGTTTTGTATTTTTATTTTATCAAGATCAAAATAAGGAGCCAAAAAATCTCCCCAACCCCAAAGACCTCCAGCACCATCTCCTTGACCGTTCTTAACTGTGGAATCCCCAATGAGAAATAGAGTAGGTTTATCTTTTTTTAGATATTCTTTCAAATCAGAATTATCAAGACCGCGAATACCTTTAGTTACTGACCAGGCATTGATTCTTGCCCCAGCTTCATTGGTATGGGTATGATCTTTTTCAAAAAGCCCCTTCACTACTTCAGGTCCCCAAGTATCGTATTGGTCTGCTATGATCGTATTCAAATCTATAAATGGAACTCCATTCCTTCTTGCAGCATCTCTCGCCCATTTCCCAAAATCCTGATTAGCCCTATCTACCTCTCCATCTGTAAACTTATTTCTTGGTATCATAGAAGCAACGATTGGTGTAGCTCCTTTTAATTTGGTATCCTTTATGAATTTTTCCAGATACCATCCATAGGTATGAACAATTTCCTTGCTACCGTCTGGCCAAGTTAATTCTTTGGTTTGTTCCCCCATTCCTCTCAAAACACCACGGTAGCCAGTTCGGGTTGTATCTGGGACGGATCCCTCATTATGGCCAAATTGCATGATTACATAATCTCCAGGTTGTAGAGAGTTTAGAACTTTTTCCCATCTTCCTTCCTTTACGAAAGTTCGAGTGCTTCTTCCGGCCATTGCCTGGTTACTGACAAAAAGTTTTGTGCTATCAAAGAATTCCTGAATAAAATTACCCCAGCCTCTTTGCAGGTTTCCTTCTCCTCCATTTCGAACTGTGGAATCACCAATCAGGTATAAGGTCTTCTGGTTTATATTTTCATTTTGAATAAAAGCGAAAATCGAAAAAATAAGGGGGACCGCTAAAAATAGAATAGGAATAGATTTTTTTCTGAACATTCTTAGAATAGCATTTAAAAAGACTGTATTTAATTTTAATTTCTAAGGTAGCAAAGATTCTTTTTATGTATTCACTTAACAGAATGGGCAATTTAAATCCAGATCATGGTTAATTGGATTAAAATCGGTGTTTAACAGGTTAAAATCACTTTATTTAAAATGAAAGATTCTTTAGGAATTGATAATAGTGTTTAAAAAAATCACCTCCGTTTATATAATTGAATAACTGCTCTTTTGTGATGGTGACTTTTTGGATTAATTTAAGTGCCACAACCTTAATTTTATGATAAAACACAAACTAATATCTATTAAAGGATTAGTAATATTAATTATGTTGCTTTTGGTAGTTTCTCTACCTCAGTCCTTTGCACAAAAAATACCTGATCAGGTCGTAAATGCCATTAAATTCAGGGAAATCGGACCAACTCGACAAGGAGGTAGGTATGTTGATTTTGCAGTAGTGGATAAAACACCAAAAATTATTTATGCTGCAACCGCTTCGGGAGGTTTATGGAAAACTATAAATAATGGGCAGTCATGGGAATCAATTTTTGATGATCAACCCATAATATCCTTAGGGGCTGTAGCTGTCGATCAAAAGAATCCAAACGTAGTTTGGGTTGGTTCAGGGGAAGCGAATAATTCAAGAAGTTCTTATTGGGGAGACGGTGTTTACAAATCTTTAGATGGAGGTAAAACCTGGAAAAATATGGGTTTACCAGAGTCTCATCACATTGGTAGAATCCTTATTGATCCAAATAATTCAGATGTTGTTTATGTGGCTGCTTTAGGACATCTGTATTCTGAAAATGAGGAGAGAGGACTTTACAAAACAACGAATGGAGGAAAATCCTGGAGCAAAGTTTTAGAAGTTAAAAGAGAAGATGGGAAGTACATTGGTGTGGTAGATGTAACTATGAGTCCAGACGACCCTAATACTTTGATAGCCGCTGCATATGACAAAATTAGACGCCCATGGACTTTCAATGAAGGAGGAGAAGGAAGTGGAGTTTATAAATCTACCAATGGAGGTAAATCTTGGGAAAAGCTAGGCAATGGATTCCCAGGTGGATTTTTAGGAAGAATTGGATTGGCTTATGCTCCAAATAATTCTAATGTGGTTTATGCCAATGTTGAGAATGTAAATGTGGAAGGAGTTTCTACAGAAGAGAGAAGAAAAATGTTGGAGGTTGGAATACCTCTTGGTCAGGACCAAAAAGTGGTAGGAACTGAAATGTACCGATCTGATGATGGGGGATCAAGCTGGAGAAAAATCAACCCAGATGGTGAGGATGTCGGAGGTTATCCTTCGTATTATTACCAGCAAGTGATCGTCGATCCAAACGATGCCGATCATGTATATGTCTTAGGTATCAGAGTTTGGGAAACTAAAGACGGAGGAAAAACTTGGGGCATGCCATTCCGCTTTGGAGGAGATAATCATTCTATGTGGATAGATCCAGCAGATTCTGAACATATGCTTTTAGGATATGATCATGGAATGGGGATTACATATGATGCTGGAGCAACTTGGTATCACCCTGATGAATTGCCGCTTGCACAGTTCTATGCAGTTGATGTTGATTTGGCTTATCCATACAATGTTTATGGAGGATTACAGGATAATGGTTCTGTTAGAGGTCCTAGCTCAATGAAAGATGGAAGCTCTATCCCATTTGAAGCTTGGCAGCGAGTAGGTGGAGGTGATGGAATGTACAATGTTGTAGATAGATCTAATAATCGGTATCTATATAATGAATCACAGTTTGGTCCAATTCAGAGATTAGATTTAGAAACAGGTGAATCAAAAAGTATCCGTTATTCAGACGCAAGGAATATGCGTTGGAATTGGAATTCACCAATAGTAGTTTCTCAACATAATACAGATGTGGTTTATCATGCTGGCAATAAAGTTTTGAAATCGACCTTTAGAGGGGAAAACTGGGAAGAAGTTAGCCCTGATTTATCAAAAAATGATTCAGTTAAAGCCATTGGAACAGGTAATATTCAGTATGGAACCATTACAACATTAGATGAGTCTTCTTTAGACCCAAATGAATTGTGGGCCGGTACAGATGATGGAAATCTTCATGTTACTAAAGATGGAGGCAAAACATGGACATTGCTAAATGATAATATTCCTAACAACCCAGAGTATTGGGTCACTAGAGTTGAAGTTTCAGCCCATTTTCCTGGAACTGCTTATGTTTCATTTAATGGAATGAGAAGAGATGATTTTACTTCCTTCTTATATAAGACTACTGATTGGGGTGAAACTTGGACTTCAATAGCCGAGGGTATTCCAGCTGCAGGTGTAAATGTTATACGAGAGGATCATAAGAATCCAAATCTTCTATTTGTAGGGACAGAGTTAGGTTCTTTTGCTAGTATTGATGGAGGCGCAAATTGGACTAAATTTATGACTAATATGCCTGTTAATCCTGCGTATGATATGGTTATCCATCCAAGAGAAAATGAATTGGTGGTAGCAACTCATGGTAGAGGGATATTTATTGCTGATATAACTCCCCTTCAAGGAATGTCAAATGAGATTTTGAATACTAATTTAACCCTATTTGAAATTCAGCCTGCTGTACAGTTTGTTGAGGGATTAAGTAATGTTACTGCTTTCACAAATTTTGATGGAGAAAGTAGAGCAACTGGGTCTCATATACACTATTATTCAAAGGAAGCTGGTCAAGCAACTATAAAAATTTATAAAGGGGCCAAAGAGATCCTAAGTAAAAATCTGGATGCAAAAGCAGGTTTAAATTTGTTTAATTGGAAATTTGAAGAAATAACAGGTGAGAGATCTCAAAAGCAACTAGAGCAGACCGCTGAAAGGTTTAGAAGCTTTGGAATGGAAGAAGAGGATATTGCTAGTAGATTGGAAGGGATGAAATATATAACCAGGACAGTTGGCCCAGGTAATTATAAAGTAGTTATAGAAATGAATGGTGAAATGGATAGTGGGGAAGCTGTAGTTATGAAAGATTACTGGAGTGTAAATTAAATTTCTAAAAGAAGGATTTTTAGGTCTGGCTTGCAAAAGTCAGACCTATTTTTTTTACTCGGATTTTAAGAAAATTATAGGAGGGAAATGGTGAATGAATTAGTCCTAATTAGATGGGAACTTTCATCGTCAATGGCTATTTATTTTGAATTCTAACTTATTAGCGCTCTACAAAATCAGGAGAATATAAACACCTCTTAGTGAAAATTAGCTTTATGCTGAGTTGATTCAAATGATTGCTAATTTGGATGAAGGTTGATATAAAGCAAACAAGGGAGTTCTGATTGACAATAAAAAAAATCCACAGGATTGATTCAATCTTGTGGATTTTTATTTGAAAGTGTTTTATTCAGGTTTCTAGGAAGAAACTTTATTTATTCAATTAATAAGCATTCTTATTGTTGAATAGAATACAGGTAACGGTCAATAAGATGATTTTAAAATCTAGTAAAACACTCCATTTTTTGATGTAGAATAAATCGTAAGCCAGGCGAAAATTCATATCTGATTTATTTATAATTTCACCTCTATACCCTTTTGCTTGAGCTAAACCAGTTATTCCAGGCTTTACCATATGTCTGCACATGAATCCGCAAATTTTCTCGGAGTATTCTCTATTCATTATTAATGCATGAGGTCGTGGACCTACAATAGACATTTCTCCTAATATTACATTGAATATTTGAGGTAGTTCATCAATACTGGTTGATCTCAAAAATGCCCCCACTCTAGTGATTCTTGGGTCATTTCTTTGAGCCTGTAAAAATTCAGAATTAATATTGAATTTCATTGTTCTAAACTTGTAGCAATAAAATGGTCTGTTATTTTTTCCATGTCTCAACTGTTTGAAAATAACAGGTCCTTTAGATTCCATGGAGATAAATAGTGCCACAATTGCAAATAACCACCAGCCTACTGCAACTAAAAACACTAAGCTCAGTGTTAAATCAACAACTCTTTTTGTAACCACTTGGATAGAATCCAAATGATTTATCGAATAGGATTTATAAATAAACTCTTTGTCAATTTTAAAATCCTTTACACCAATGTAATTATCAATAGTAAGTGACATGCTCTGAGAAGTTTAATACCTTAAATTGTGATTGATTTTAGATAGTAGGATATGTTTGATATAGATTCCGCCGTATAAGACATATCTTCTCCATAACCTTTTAGGCTCTTTTAATAATCTTGCGAACCATTCAAGTCCGTTGTTCACCCAAAAATCTGATGGTCTCTCAATTGTTCCTGAGAAAAAATCAAAAACGGCCCCAATTGAACATATATAGGTAGCCTGTATTTTATCTCTGTTTTGATATACCCATTTTTCCTGTTTTGGGGCAGTCATACCAACAAAGAGAACATCTGGAGAAAATTCATTGATTTTTTGAATCATAATCTCATTTTCTTCTTCAGAAAATTCATCTCTGAAAGGAGGAGAGTATGTTTCACAAGTAACGTTTGGAAACGTTGTTCCCAATTTGTTCTTGATGGCTTCCAAAGTTTCTTCTTTGGAACCTAAATAAAAGCAACTTCCATAGACACTATTCAGGTACTTCAATACGAAATCGTGAAGATCTGCACCTGCAATTTTATTCAAATTGCTACCGCTTAATAATTTAGCTGACAATACTATCGAGATACCATCTGGCAAAAGAACGTCAGAACTCATTAGAGCATTTTTAAAAACGACATCCTCCTCAGCCAGACAATAACTGTATTGATTCAAGGTATTGATGATTGTTTTTCCTTTTTGAAGAACATCAACCAATTGTCCTTTAAACATTGAGTAACCAAGAAACTCCGAACTTAGTGTATTCATAGTGCTGTTTAGATTCAAAAGCAGTTTTAACTTTTACTGCTTATTTTGGCACAAGATACAAAAATTATAATGTGTAATACATTTTTAATAATAAAAAAATAAATGATTATTTCTGAAATATTGTAAAATCAACATCTAATCAATTAAAAGTTATAAAAAATTCAAAAAATCACGGAATCTGTATTTTGAAAGTCAAATTATTTAGAGGTTGTAAAGAAGAAATTTTTAGAAATATTAAATACATATAAAAAAAATGCTTTCAGGATTAAAAAATGCTTTTCGTAAAAATCAATTTTTAATTTTTCTTATGAAAATTGTGTTTTACAAATAAATCTGATCCCCTGTAGGGAAAATTGAACCCCATTAGATAGAGGCTAGAAAAATTTATTTCTTAACGATATCTGAACTTAAAATTTTGCGTTCGTATTATTATTTGAAAATATTGATGACCTTTTTATTAAGGAAAAAAATCAGATTACATTTTTTTCAACTTAGAACTGGAATTTAGAATTACACAAAATTCCCTTCAAATACCTTGAACTTGATTATTGAATTTTTCTTTCTTTTTGAGTGAGACCTTTTTAAAAAGTTAAACTTAAAGACAAAATTCTTTCAAGACTGCTACTTTATTATCCCGATAGAGTGTTTTTCAGATCTGACAAAGGTTTTGAATCTAAAAAATAGTATTTTAAAACCAATAAAACGTATTTTATAATTTGAGATTAACCTTTCAATATCTATATTTGGTAAAATAATTAACATCAAATTCTAAAAAATAGATCTTCTCAGGTTTTCGGTGGATCAAATTTAACTAATTAAGCTATATCTGACAGTTATAAATTGGAATTGATGTTTTTTAAGAATCCTCCTTATAAAATTTAGCAAGTAGAATGGCATCTTTTTGCTATTACTTCTTCTTTATGATGCATTATTTCTAAGTTTCCAGAAGTATTAATAATAACGAATAGCAATAGTAGCATTGGGATTTCAAAAGGTATAAATTATTGAAACTGAATAGTCATGGATTTTTTAAAAAGAAAAATATACATAGCCGGCCATAAAGGAATGGTGGGTTCTTCTATCTGGAGATTATTAAAGGCAAGGGGAGCTGAATCATTAATTGGAACGTCAAGTGGAGATTTAGATTTAAGAAATCAAAATGCTGTTTCCCAATTTTTTAAAAGTGAAAAACCTGAAATTGTTATAGATGCCGCAGCCAAAGTGGGGGGGATTTTGGCAAATGATAATTTCCCTTTCGAATTCTTGATGGATAATCTTCAGATACAAAATAACTTAATTGATTGTGCATTGAAGGAAAATGTTGATAGGTTTCTTTTTTTAGGCAGTTCCTGTGTTTATCCTAAAAAAGCTATACAACCCATAAAAGAAGAATATCTGCTTTCTGGTTCTTTAGAGAAGACAAATGAGAGTTATGCCATTGCAAAAATTGCTGGCATTAAAGCTTGCGAAGCAATTTTCTTAAAAAAGAAAAGATTATTTACTTCAATTATGCCTTCTAACCTTTATGGACCTTTCGATAACTTTGATTTGAATAGTTCTCATGTCTTACCTGCAATGATTCGGAAATTTCATGAATCTAAAATTAATGGAAACCAGCCTGTTAAATTGTGGGGAACTGGAACTCCAATGAGGGAGTTTTTGCATGTTGAAGATTTGGCTGATGCTGTTATTTTTCTTTTGGACAAAACTCCAACTTATCACATATTAAATGTTGGAACCGGTTATGATATTGAGATAAAGGATCTTGCCTTAATGATTCAAGGGGTTATTGGTCATGAAGGAGAAATAATTTGGGATAGAAATATGCCTGATGGTACACATAGAAAAGTTATGGACGTCAGTAAAATTAAAAGTATGGGTTGGAAACCTAGATTATCATTAATTGAAGGTATAACCCAAACGTATAAATGGTATTTACAAAATATTGATAAATTAAAAATAGTTGATATGCAACTCTAAAATTGATTCAAAAACCAAGTATTTGATTAAATGAAATAGTTTTCAACATACTAGGCATATCCGAAGGACTGTTCCTATTTGGAAAAGATGTCAAAGAATTTTGTTTTGAATATTTTGATTTTGATGGGTTGTATTAATTAAAGTTCTTAAAGAGAGATAAAAAGAAGTGAATGCAAAAGAAATTTGTATTACTTAATTAGTTCAGTAAATTGAAAGACAAAATTCCTGAAAATGAGACATTTGTCAGCCAAATGACACTTTTAAACACCTTTCTTTTTTTAGATTCTTATTTAATTCACCTAGTTTTAATGGTTATTGCTCTGATACAATTGAAAGTGATTGAAATTTGAATTCTAATTATGAATAAGAAGGTTTTTGAGCTATTAAATTCTGCTTTTGAAAAATATGGAGATGAGACAGCTATTATATGTAATGATAAGTCTATCAGTTATTCAGATTTAGGTAAAAATATTTTTTTCCTAGGGAACAAGCTTAGAGAAAATGTTCCTTCAGAAAGTATCATTGGAATTTCGTGTAATAGATCTATTCAAACAATCGTTAATCTTCTCGCAATTCTGGCATCAGGGAAAACGTACTTGCCATTAGATTTTGATTTACCAACAGCACGATTAAAAAAAATTGTGGATGAAGCAAAACTGAACTATTTTTTACCAAGTACTACGGAGGAATCTTATGAATCTCTTGGACTAAAATCAATTCATTCTTTCAAATATGACAAGAATTGTAGTGCGGTGATTTCAAAATATGCCTATATCCTGTTTACCTCTGGTTCAACTGGAACTCCAAAGGGCGTTTGTATGTCTGACGATGCATTAATTAATTTAGTAGAATGGCAAAATAACTACTCTCAATCTTCTATTGGTTTTAATACTCTTCATTTTGCAAAATTGACTTTTGATGCTTCTTTCCTTGAAATATTTTGCACAATAAGTACTGGTGGGACTTTACACATTGTTGATAATGAAAAGTTGAAAGACCCATATATGCTTTTAAATTACATTGAGAATAACAAAATAAATCGACTTTTTTTGCCTTTTGTGGCATTGCATGGATTATGTAATACTTCTTATTTATATAAAATATTCCCATTCTGCTTGAAAGAGGTGATGACTGCAGGAGAACAACTTAAAATAACTGATTCTATTAGATCCTTCTTCTCAAAATTACCAGATTGTGAATTATTTAACCAATATGGACCCACTGAAAGTCATGTTGTCACCCAGCTTCATTTGAAAGATGATCCAGCAAGCTGGGATGAATTACCAACAATTGGTTTACCTATAAAAAATTCATACGTCGATATTGTAAATGATTTTGGAGAAATTATTTCAAATCCTGGAGAAATTGGTGAATTGTACCTTTCAGGGGTTTGTCTTGCCGACGGATACCTCAATAGGGATGATTTGACAAATGATAAATTTGTGATTTTTGGTAAGGATAGCAAATCCTCTTATAGAGTTTATAAATCAGGTGATTTGGGTTTTTGGAATGAAAATGGTGAAATCAGCTTTGTAGGAAGAAGAGATGATCAAATAAAAATAAATGGATTTAGAGTAGAAATAGGAGAAATTGAGTTAGCGACTTCTAAAGTAAATGGGGTCGATGAATGTGCTATTGTAAAGGCATCGAATCCTGATAATCAATTCATTTTAAAACTATTTTATACGTCTTCAAATGAAGCGGTAACAGATGATTTTATAAGAAAGCAAATTTCTTCTGTTTTACCAGATTATATGATTCCCACTATAATTTCAAAATTGGAAAAATTACCAAAAACAACAAGTGGGAAGGTTGACAGAAACAAGTTGTCCAAAGAATTTGATGAGTCATTAAATGAAAAAAGTATTGAATTTAAATCCTCCGATTTTGGATTGGAATACGATCTAAGTTTAATTTGGAAGACGATTTTACAGGAAACGAAGATTGATAAGGAAAGCAACTTTTTTGAGATAGGAGGGAATTCAATTTTGGCTCAAAATCTTTCTTTAAAAATCAAAGGTTATTTAGATATTCACTTTCCCGTAACACTTGTTTACCAATACCCAACTATCGGGAGCCAAGCGGAATATTTAACCAAAGGAATCACATATAATTTAGTTAATTATGAGATTGAGGACGAAGATCTTCTTAACTTTGAAGAAACCTATATGGATGTAAGCAATCCGCCTTTCATTGGTGCTAAAATTGGTTTAGATGAAGATGGTATGCCTTTTTGGATTAATGATCCGAACATTTATAAGTGAATTTTTTTATTAATAAAGAATCAAAAATGACGATTAATAAAAACAATACTTTTACTGATATGCCAGAAATTGAAAAGGTTTTTTCCACAACTCCCGCACAATTGGAAATCTGGCTTGCGTGTAAGTTGGGAGGTAAGGAAGCAAATCAAGCGTATAATGAATCAGTGTCGCTTACTCTCAAAGGTGATTTATCAGTAAAATTATTACAAGAAGCTTTTTTAAAGGTAATAGAAAGGCATGATGCTATGCGTGCAGTTTTAAGTCCTAACGGAAAAAGCCTTATCATTTTTGATAGATATTCTTTGCCGATACGGATGAGGGATGTCAGCGGAATGGGCGGGAAAGAGAAGGATTTATTCCTTAAGAAGCATTTAGACCAAACTGGTTCTTTTAATTTTAATTTAGTTCAAGGTCCGCTATATGTTATGGACCTAATCAAGTTAGAGGAGAAGGAACATCTTTTGACATTTACTGGACATCATTTGATTTTTGATGGCTGGTCTTTGGGAGTCATGTTAGAGGAATTGGGAATGATTTACTCTGATTTGATTTCAGGAAATGAAGTTCAACTCCCGAAAGCTGAATTGCTCAGTGACTATGCAAGAGAGTATTTTAGTTTAATGAGGAGTCCTATTTATAAAAAAACTATTGAGTTCTGGAAAAATTATTTGAGCAATCCCGTCCCAAGACTTGATTTACCTATTGATAATGCTAGGACGAAAATCAGAACCTATAAATCTGAAGTTCATAAAAAATGGCTAAAAGAAGAAACTTTAAATAAGGTAAAAACAGTTGGTGCAAAACTAAATTCAAGTCTTAATCTAACTTTATTGACAATTTTTGAGATTTTTCTTAGTGATTGGACAAAGCAAAAAGATATTATAGTAGGATTGCCTGTTGCGGGTCAGATAACTTCAAATAAGCATTACCTAATAGGGCATTGTGTAAGCTTACTTCCCTTGAGAAGTAAAATAGATGGAGAATGGTCTTTTTCTGAATATTTAAAAATTAGAAAGGAAGATTATTTCAAAGCAATGGCCCATAGTTCCATCTCCTTTGGAGATATGATTAAGAACATCAATTTGGAAAGAGATCCATCACGGATTCCCTTAGTTCCAGTCACTTTTAATATAGACACCGGAATGGAAGATGATCTGGAATTTAGTGGTTTGAAGCATCATTTGATGACCAATCCAAAGGCATTTGCAAATTTTGAATTGATTCTAAATCTCTTTGAATCATCTAATAAGCATATCCTTGATTGGACCTATAATAAAAACCTGTTTAATAAATCGACAATAGAAAAGGCCTCAGATAGATATTTTGAGATGATCGATTTATTTTTAGATAATCCTGATGAGAAGATTTCTACATTATTGAAATCAACCACTCCTGAAAAAGTAGAAACGCCTCCTGATTTTGAAACGCTAGGAAAATTAATCTCAAAGCAACTTTCTTCCAAAAAGGACAAGATTGCCGTTCGGATAGGACTTAACGAATATACTTATGAAGACTTGTTTAATAGATCAAATGCTATTTCAAAGCATTTGATTTCAAAAGGTGCTGGTCCCGGAAAGATAGTTGGAGTTCATCTAGAAAGGACATTTGATCTTGTTGCAAGTGCATTAGCAGTAATTCAAGTAGGAGCAGGCTATATGCCGATTGATGGGGAATTTCCGGAAGAACGAGTAAAATTTATGCTCAATGATGTGGAGGTAGTTGCATTCATCACCGATAATGAGTCGTTTTCTTGGGATAATTTAGAGGGTAGAAAAATAATATTAGGTACTAATATTATTCAAGATAAATCTCCTTCTATTGATGTAAAACCACCAAATTCGAATGATCCAATATTTATTGTTTATACCTCTGGATCAACCGGTAAACCTAAAGGAGTAGCATTATCTCAAAAAAACCTTGCCGATTTTATAAAGCATTTTGAACAGGCTCCTGGTCTAGTTGAAGATGACAATGTCATAGGGTTGACATCAACATCATTTGATATGTCATTTTTAGAAATAGTACTTCCGTTTGTATTTGGAGCATCTTTACAACTGTTCGACAAATTCGAAAGGAGAGATCCTAGAGAAATAGTGAAGGCCGTAAATACTGGGGCCATTACCAAATTATTTGCCACGCCATCCCATCTCAAATCAATTGTGGAATATGGGTTTAACGGAATGCATGAAAATCTAACGATCATTTCTGCTGGAGAGCCTTTGCAATATTCACTTGCTCAGTTACTTGTTAGCTCGGCCGCAAGGGTATTTAATATTTATGGGCCAACTGAAACTACAATTTTTACTAATATCAAAGAAATATTACCTGAAACAGAGGTAATTACAATTGGATTGCCTGTGGAGGGTACAAATATTTTTTTACTCAATGACAAAGGTGAAATAGTTACGGATCCTGGAGAGCCTGGTGAAATATATATAGGAGGAAAGGGAGTAGGAATTGGATATTTAAATAGAGAAGATCTCACAAAAGAGAAATTTATTTTGAATCCTTTTCCAAATAAACCTGGTAGATATTATAAAACCGGGGATCTTGCTGTTTGGACTGATGATGGAGAATTGATTTGTAAAGGACGAATTGACTATCAAGTAAAAATAAGAGGTCAAAGAGTTGAGCTAGGTGAAATAGAAAATATGATAGCTCACAATAGTGATGTGAAAAATGTCATTGTAGAAAAAATTATTGACGAAAATGGGGATGATAGTTTAGTTGCTTTTATTTCTTTCAAGAATGATAAAAAAAGTGAAATAGATTCTTCTACATGGATAGATACGTGTAAAGAAAGCCTTTCAAAAGTCTTGTCTGGATATATGATACCTGGATATTTTATAATAGTGGATAGTTTTGAATTAAATCAAAATGGTAAAATTGACAGACTGGCAGCAAGGAACTTATTAGTTAAGCCTGAAAAAGAAATTGAAATTAAGTCTCCAGAAATTGAAGAAATTATAATTGGTGATACAATATTAAAAGTAAAAGAGTTATGGGAGGAAGTTTTAAACTCTTCAGACTCTAGGTTAGATGCTGATTTTTTCCAAGTTGGAGGACACTCTTTGATTGCAGTTGATTTAATTTCGAAGATTGAAAAGAAGTTTGGATTGAATTTACCTCTTTCATTGCTGTTCGAACATTCAACAATTAGTTCTATTTCTAGAAAGCTAGATGAACTTCTTGCTCATGATGAAGTTAAAAGTGGGGTTTTAGTCAAAATAAAGGATGGTAATCCTGATAAGGTTTTGTTTTTCGTTCATGGTGTTGGACTTAATCCATTGGAAATAAATACTTTAAATAAGTATATGGATGATGACCAAACTATTTGGGGGCTACAATCTCCAACTATTTTAAATAGTGAGATAGATCCAATTGATACAATTGAAGGTATTGCTAAGTTATACATAGCAGAAATAAAACAATTAGGCTTTAAAGGGCCATATAAGTTATTAGGTAATTCGATTGGAGGACAAATTGCTTTTGAAATGACAAAACAATGGCTCCAAGAAGGTGAAAAAATAACCTTCTTGGGAATGATTGATACTACTGCCTCCATTAGTAATAATGTCCCCAAAACGCTATCTGCTAAGATAAAGATGTATGCTAAAAAGTTGCTTTTTGAAATTAGATTCCTATTGGAGGACCCGCTTTATTATTTTAAATATCGATTAAACTACCTCAAAGAAAAAATAGATAAATTTCAAAACCCAATTCCAGATGAAGATCTAGGGAATTTAAAGGCTCGTATCAGTCAAATTGAAGAGGTAAATATGATGGCCTGGAAAAAATACAAACACGAATATATAGATGCTGATATTACTGTATTTTTAGCTAAGAAAAGAACTTTTTTTGTATCTGATTTCAAAACATTTGGATGGTTACCATATGTAAGGACTTTACGGACAATCCATATGCCAGGAGAACATGCAAATATGCTTAAACCCCCACATGGAGCTGAATTCTCTAAAGCACTTCAGGATATACTAAACTCTTCTAATAATTGATTTATGGTCTTTAGTAGGATCTTATGCTCAGAGATTGAAGTATTTGAATGGAGAAATGAATGCGATTTCAAACTCAATAATAATTTAGATATTTGGAGAGTTTATATTCCAGATTATATTAAAAAAATCAATCAGGAAGACTATTTATTAGATGATTTCGAATTAGATAAAAGTAATTCTTTCCTGAGGGAAGAGGATCGGAATCGTTACGTTTTAAGTAAAATCTGCCTAAAAAAGTTAATAGCAAATTATTTGAAAATAAATCCGGAAGACATCGAGTTCAGGACATTGGAACTTAATAAGCCGGTATTGGCGAGTCATTCAAACTTAGAATTTAATATTTCCCATTCTGGTGATTTTATTATTATAGGTATTACTAAACGGTTTTCCCTAGGGGTTGATATTGAATTTATGGATGCGAAGGTAGATTTATATAATCTAATATATAATACAATGTCCAGTTTAGAAGTTAGTTCAATTTTGAACAGTGGTTCTCCAAGAGAAATGTTTTATAAACATTGGACAAGAAAAGAGGCATTATTGAAAGGTATAGGTATTGGATTAACGGATCGATTAAAAGACATTAATTGCTGTGATGGGAAAAATTTAGTGCCATCAGACTTATCTAGCTTTGCATCTTCATGGGACATAAGAAATTTCATAATGAATGATGAATACGCCGTTAGTCTTGCCTACGATACAGCCATCAGAGTTTTGAGATTCTATGAATTTAGGGATAATTAATTTCTCTAAACTAATTTAATAACTATAGATTGAATTAAATTTAGATGCATGTCCTTAATTGCACCAATAACAGGCCTAAATTGACTTAATATATGGTGAACACTAGTTTAAAAGCCGCTTCGGTCATCCGGCCTGAGAATCAAAGAAAATATGGTAACTGACATCATTGCGGATAATCAGAAATTTTAAGTTGTGGAGGTATGAATAAAATAGCTATTTACGGAGGCTTAGGAAACCAGATGTTTCAATATGCTTTAGCAATTGCGATGGATGCAAGTGGAATTCCCACTAAAGTTTCAATAAATGATTATTTTCTAAATAGGCATTATCAGGGATTTGAATTGCTAAAGGCATTTAATGTTCCTATGCCTATTCAAGACAAATTGAAAGTTTTTGCAATAAAGCAAGTGAGACCTTTATTTGTGGATATAAATACTAATTCCTTCAAAAATATTATGACTAATTTTTTGTCAGATAACGGCAATATTTATAAAGAAAAAGAGGAATGTGTGTATGATGAAGAGGTTTTCCTACAGAAGTCATCATTTTTAGTCGGGACATGGCAATCTTTAAAATACTTTGAAGCTCAGTCTGATTTGATCCGTGAGGTTTTCAACTTTACGAAACCAAAAGACTTAATTAACATTAAAATCGCAAATGATATTTTAAATAGTAAAAGTGTTGCCGTCCATGTAAGAAGAGGGAATTTCATGGACCCACAAATTGCAAAGAGTAAAATGGTTATTGATTCAAGCGATTATTATTATAAGTCTTTTGAGATTATTCGAGAGAAAGTATCCAATCCGATTTTTTATATTTTCTCAGACGACATCAAATGGGCTAAAGAGCATTTTAAAGGACCGGATTTTGTTTTTGTTACTAACAATAAAGGAACGAATAGTTATCTCGATATGTATTTGATGAGTCTTTGCAAACATTTCATTATTGCAAACAGTAGCTTTAGTTGGTGGGCGGCTTGGCTAGCTGGGTTTGAATCAAAAAAAATAATTATGCCAAAGCCATGGATTAAAGGTAATAATTGCTCTGATATATATCCAAAAGACTGGATAGCACTAGATGTCAATCAACTAACTGAACAAATAGCATAAATTTTTAACCGAATTAATGATCTTTTTCATCGTGGATTCTCAATAGCAAAGCTTTCAATCATGACTTCTTTTTGGACAGAATATTGAAATTTTAAGTTTTAAACAAATTGACCTTTCTTTTTACTTTTATTTTTTAAAAAAAAAGTTTGAAATTAATATTTGATAAATTAAGAGTGACACAGTCTATTGTATTGTATATCAAATAGTTAGGATCTTTTTAAGTTTTTTTATTGGATACAAATATGCACTTTCCATTTATCTAAGATTATAGAAATGATTTCTATTTCAACTAAGACACTTAAATTTTAGTTGCATCAAAATTTTTTAATTGGACTATCTTTAAACTTAAAATATTTTACTATTTAAGTTATTTCAAATATTAAAAAATGC
>NZ_JAHEBC010000276.1 GCF_024642405.1 Algoriphagus sp.
GTCTGTTGCCAATGAGTCTTCCAAATCATTATAGGAAAAAGGATACTCGTTTAAATCTGAAGCAGCTACAGATAGTCGCAAATAGGAGATTCCAATTTGATTAATCCCTTGCCCAAAGAGTTCCTCCAATAAAGCCTTTCGGGCTGATTCTGCCATACCCAATAAGTGTAAGGCACTTCCCTGAGAAAGCGTAAATCCAAACCCATCCATGGCTTGATAGGTGTTGTCAGGGTAAATTGTAATAGTAGGAAGGTTACTTTCTTCAACAGACAAAACCTCCTCCTGCATCGTTAAAAGTACTCCATTTTGAGGGTCAGTTAACCAGAATTCAGTATGATCAGGAACTTTTTGACAACCGAAAATTATAATTAGTAGAACAAAAGCCGAAAGATTTTTCATGGGGAATAAAAAAAGCCATGGAATATACCATGGCTTGAATTTGGATTAAATCTTATCAGAATGCAAGAGCGGCAAGTCCTAATTTTGATTTGAGTGGATTGATTGATTTCAGGACTTGACCTGAATATTTTTTAAACAAATCACTTCCCAAAAGGTCAGTTAAAAACTTTGTTCTTTTGTTTTTTAAACCTAAAAAGCTAGCCTTTTTATCATCATCGGAAGCTGAACTTCCGTTGATTTTCATCAGGTCATCTACAAAGCTTTTATTATCTGATTCGAGTTTACTGGTCTGGTCAGAACTTAGATCCAAGCCTTTGGTATCATTTAGTATACCCAAAACCTGTGAGGCCATATCTAGTTTTGGAACTTTTAGACCTTGTGCATTTGTACTCACTGCTGCAAAAAAGAGTAGTGAAAAGAGAATTAAGAGTTTGTGTTGTTTCATAATATCAGTGTTGCGATTTTATACTTTGTTTTGAATGGTCTGATTTTCTTCTTGATGCTTTTTTTGTAAGATTTTGCTTTGTCTTTCCCTAGGATTTTTGAAAATGTACTAGATTGGTTTTTACCCAATGAAAGGATAGATTTCTTTTTATCTTCATCACTTCCGTCTCCATTGGCTATGGATATAACCTGATCTAAGAACTCACTATTTGCTGATCTCAATTCATCCTTTTTTGAGTTATCAATATCCAAGCCAGAATCATCTGGAGCGAAAACACCAAGCATATCCTTTTTGAAATCAAGGGAAGGAATAGAAATCTTTTGTGCAAAAGCAGATCCTATTGAAATGAAACATAAAACTAAAATTACAGTAGCCGGTGAATATATTCCTTTCATGTTTTGAATAATTATTTAAATAATCCTTTACCTAAATCCATAAGACCTCCTAGGTCCATTCCACCTCCAGTGTTGCTTCCCCCCATCAATGAACCGAGTAAATCTGTAGGGTTGACTTTTCCAGAACCACCTTGTAAAGCAGCTACTACTGATGACATGATGTCCTGATTATCTTGTGGTGCATCATTTACTCTTTTATTAAAGAAATTTAGAATCATTGGAAGGGCAGCTGCAGCAATACTTAGGGCTTGTTCTTTACTGATACCAAGCTTATCCATCAAGCCTTCAGAAACATTATTTTGAAGTTGGTTGATTACTGGAGCAGAAGGAGAGGTTTCATTTCCGGAAAACATTTCTTTGACACCTGCAAGGTTACCTGATGCTACCTGCTTTTGAAGACTCGAGAAAATTGTTTCTTTAACTGCCGTTGCTGAAGATTTTGGATTTGATTGATTCATGCCTGCAAGCATTTCTTCCAGTGGCCCTTCAGCTAAATTTAATAATTGATCTAACATGATTTTAAAAGTTTGTATAGGCTAAAGTACATTAAATTCAGTTTTTAATTCAATAAATCAATTTCCTTTTGGTCTAAAATAACGAATAGGTGCTTTTGGCTCTGGTTTTAATTCGACGCCTTCAGTCTTTAATAATTCCAAAGCAACTTGTACTGCACGTTCCAACTGCGGGTCTTTTCCTGCGATAACATCCTTTGGCAATTGCTCAACAGGAATGTCAGGAGAAATGCCTACACCCTCTACAGCCCATTCTCCTTCGGTATCATAGAATCCACCTCGAGGAGCTACCATTCTACCTCCGTCTACAAATGGAGGTGTATCCCAAGTGCCTACTAAACCACCCCAGGTTTTAGTTCCAATCAAAGGACCAATTTCCATTTTATTAAATAAGTAGGGTAGAAGGTCACCGCCTGATCCTGCCCGTTCATTGATCAACATGACTTTAGGTCCCCAGATTCCTGACATAGGTTGGGTAAATGGCCGATGATCATTCGCTCTTGAATTAAAATACCCGGTAAGTTTTCTGTTCATAATATCTACCATGTAATCTGCTGCAGATCCTCCACCGTTATTCCGCTCATCGATTACAGCTCCTTTTTTATCCTGTTGTGCAAAATAGTAACGGTTGAAGGAAGTATATCCTGGTTGCCCCGTATTAGGCAGGTAGACATATGCAAGTTTGCCTCCAGAAAGCTCATCCACTTTACGGCGATTTCCTTCGACCCAAGCTATATTTCTAAGTTGATTTTCATTACTTACAGGTACTATTAAAATGCTTCTTGAGCCTTCGAGTCCTGGTTTTGAATTCAAATGGATTTTTGTGGGGACATTCGCTGATCCTTCAAAATAAGTGTAGAGGTTGCTTCCTTTTTCAATGGCTTTCCCATTCACTCCAACTAAATATTCACCAACCCTAGCTTCAGCACCTACTTGTGCTAAAGGTGCATTTAGTCCTGGATTCCAATCTTCTCCTGAATAAATTTTCTTGATTTTAAAATTCCCATTGTCTAACTCAAAATCTGCCCCTAGCAGTCCGATGGGAACCCGATCAATGTCTGGAAAATCTCCGCCTCGGGTATAACTATGTCCCACAGCCACTTCACCACCTATGATGTCGATGATATAGTTCATATCTGATCTATGTCTAACAGATGCTACCCAAGGCTTGTACCATTCGTAGATTTCATTCCATGGTGCGCCATGTACATTTTCCACATAGAGAAAATCTCTCTGATATCTCCAGCCTTCCCGATAGATTTGCTGCCATTCTGCCATCGGATCCACTTTGACTTTCATAGCAGCAATGCTTTTTAAAGCGCCATCACCTACCTTTTTACCGGATCCTGAAGTTTCTAAGATTCCCCAAGTTCCCCCAGATTGATACAGTAAATTTTTACGGTCATTCGAAACAACTACCTGATTTACCCGAGGCAAAAAATCTTCTGATTTACGCTTTGTCAAATCATATTTCTTTAAGACAGTTCCTTCATTCTCCACTACCTCCATATAAAATACCTGATTTGCGGGAGCAGGAGCCAGTCCTGAATAATTTCTTGTAGGAATATCGATAGCTATAATTCGGTCCATAATTCCAGCTTCTGATATCACTACCATTACTTCTTCCTCTTTCTTTTTTTCTTCCTCTTTTTCTGTTTCTTCGTCGCTTTGGGGAAGGAGAGGAGAAGAATCAGCGTCATTTAATACAACAAAGTATAATGCCCTAGTAACCGGATGATCATAGCTGCTCATATCTAGCCATCCTGTGTTTAACCCAAAGTCTGTACTTGCAAGAAAATAAAGGTATTTACCATTAGAATCCCAGACAGGCGATATAGCATCGGCCATCGTGTCGGTTACTTGGATTTTCTTTCCACTGGCTATTTCGTATACAAAAATTGATTTCAACTGATTATCCATCAATCTTGAATAAGCTATCCATTTTCCATCTGGGGACCAGACTGGATTCATAGTGCGATCAGGATGTGCAAAACGATCAGTTTCTACGATTTTACTCGTTCCTGAAGTTACATTAACCACCCAGATATTATAATCTGTATCGGTAAAAGCGATATGCTCATTGTCTGAAGACCATTCTGGCTTGAAGAAAAAACTTGGATCTTCGATGCTGATAGTTTTGGATATAATTCCTGATTGATCTGCAATAATCAACTGGTATTCTCCAGAAGCGTCAGAGAAATAAGCAACACTATTGCCATCAGGAGACCAGACAGGAGACCTTTCTGCAGATTTTGAAGTGTTCGTTAGATTTCTTCCTGCTCCATTTTCTTTCGGAAAAGTCAAGATCTCTCCTCTAAACTCGAAGATGGCTCTTTGTCCCGTCGGAGATAATTGAGGGTTTTGTAATTGATTTGCAGAGACATTTGTCCAGCGTTCACGAGCCCAGTGAAAATCACCGTTAACTTGTATGGGTACTTGAGTGAGTTCTCCATTGATTGGATTATATAAATGGATATAACCACCTTGCTCTAAAACTAGGGCATCAGGCCCGGCATCGATACTTTTGATATCGAAATCCTTTAAAAAAGTTTCTTGTTTCTCTTGCTTGTTACTTGGATCATAAGACCAAAGATTTGCAAGGTTGTCCCGTTCTGAAATATAAAAAATCTTGTTTCCAAACCAGACAGGATCAGTATGTCGCTCATTGTCTGTTTGGGGAGTCATTTCCAGAGAGTAATCTTTCAGGTCTAAAATCCAAATTGGTTTTGCCTGTCCACCTCGGTGATTTCTCCATTCAGGATCCCAAAATGATATCTGTTGATAGGCAATGTGTTGCCCGTTAGGGGAAATCTCACCGTTGACTGCTCTAGGAACCATCATAGGTGTGGGCATTCCACCAGTCACTTCCACCTCAAAAAACTTAGATTCCTGGGTGGCATGTCCTTCCCTTCCAGAGGAAAAAATAACTTTCGAACCATCAGAACTCCAACCTGTAACCATATCAGCTCCTGGATGCCAGGTAAGTCGTTTGGGTTCACCTCCTTTTGCAGGAATCAAATAAACATCAGTGTTTCCATCGTATTCACCTGTAAAGGCAATCCAATTTCCATCTGGTGAAAAATGGGGTAAGCTTTCTTCCCCTTCATTACTGGTCATCCGGATGGCATCTCCTCCTGATCGAGGTGTTTTCCAAAGGTCGTTGGCATAAACAAAGACAATTTCGTTTTGACTTAAACTAGGTTGTCTAAGGAGCTGGGTTCCCTGAGGAAAAACAGCCAAGCTCATAAGGGTTGCGATTAAAAAGAGAATTATTTTTTTCATGAAAATGGGGTGTATTGGGTCAAATTTTAATAATCTGAAAATGTAATTAAACGAACTGCGGAAGATTCAATTAAACTTTATGTCGGGTGATATCTTTTGTTTTTTCTATTTTAACATTTGTGTAATCTGAGTTGGTTATATTTCAAT
>NZ_JAHEBC010000046.1 GCF_024642405.1 Algoriphagus sp.
TGGTAAGTGGATATTCCGGGGTAGGTAAATCAAGTTTTGTTAGAGAGTTTCAAAAATATATTGATTTAGGAGGAGGGTTTTTCATTTCAGGAAAATTTGAACAATACAAAAACAACCCGCCCTTAAGTTCATTGCTATTAGCTTTAAATGATCTTGTCGATCAAATACTTATCAGGGGTAAGGAACAACAAGATTACTGGAGGAAGTCAATTTTGAAAGCAGTAGGTAACTCTGGTCAACTGATCATTGATATCATGCCTGATTTGGAATTATTGATAGGACCACAATTGGAGGTGCCGCGCCTTCCTATGAATGAGTCCAAAAATAGATTTGATCAAGTTTTTAATAGTTTTATTCGATCATTTGCTAGTGAGGATCATCCATTGTGTATTTTTTTAGATGATTTACAATGGTTGGATAGCACCACAAGAAGATGGTTAGAGACTACATTATTAGATCCAAGTTTAAAGCATTTACTTGTTATTTGTGCTTATAGAGAAAATGAGGTTTCTCCATCACATCCTATGATGTTGATGATGGACAGATTGAATTCTCAAGGGGTTACTACAACCCAATTTTCTTTGTCACCTTTAGATCAAAATTCTGTTGATGAAATCGTTGCAGACTCACTTTGTATTTCAAAAGAAGCAGGAAAAGATCTGGCGAAAATAGTCTACAGAAAAACGCTTGGTAACCCTTTTTTTATTAGACAATGCCTTCTTACGCTTTATGAAAGTGGTGTAATACAAGTATCTCAGAATACACAGAATTGGACATATAGTATTGAGAAAGCTAATCGGATCAGCATTAGTGATAACGTTATAGATCTAATGTCTGAACTCTTTTTCAGGCTTCCCGGAGAGGTACAGACTACCTTGAAATATGCATCCTGTATTGGGAACACATTTTCAATAGAGATTTTGGGGGGCTTGGTAGATATTAGCGAGGGGGAGCTGGACATGCAACTCAAATTTGCAGAAAAGCTTTGCATAATTGAAAATATCAAAACTAAAGAACGTTCGGGCGATGATGATTACGGATTCCAACATGATAAAATTCAGCAAGCTGCCTTAGGTTTACTATCTGATAATGAAAAGCGTAAGATCCGGCTTGAAATTGGCAAAAGTATCATTTCTAAAATTTCAGATATTGAGCACTCAGACTATGTTTATATAGTCACTGATCACCTTAATTTCGCCCAAGAACTCATTAGTGATGAGCAGCTCTTAAAAAAATTGGTAGAATTGAATATTTCTGCCAGCATTCGAGCAAAATATGCCAATGCCTATGAATCTGGACTAAGCTACATAAAAAATGCAATGGAATTGGTTCAGACTAAAAATCTGGATGTGTCGAGAGAAATTCTTCGGGATTTGAATTTGCAAAGGGCTGAATCCGAGTACTTAGCTGGAGATAATACGTTTGTAGTGGATTATTTTAACGAGGCTTTAAACTTTTCAGAAGATGTAATTGATAAAGCAAAAATCACGATTCGAAAAATCCAATATTATAATAATACCAGGAATTTTGAGGCAGCATACAAGGTATGTAGAGAGGTAACTTCCGAGTTAGGTGTTAACATTCCAGCAAGTTTTTCACCTCCAAGCTTGGCAATAGAGTTTGTGAAATACAAAGCAATGATGGGTAAAAGGGATGTCGAGGAGTTGATTGACCTTCCAGAAATGACCGATGAAAAGCTCAAAACCGCTATTCTTCTTATGGCAGCAGCTGGGCAATCCGCTTTTCAAATCCAGCCAGAATTATGCGTATTGGTTTGTGCTATTATGGTAAACTTATGCCTAAAACATGGAAATACAGATGGAGGTTTTATAGGTTTCCTTGGTTTTGGACCTGTTTTTCATAGTGGGATTCTTGGTTTTAGAAATACGGGGTATGAGATAGGCCAACTGACACTTGCACTAGCGGATAAATACCAGAATTATGGAGCTAGGGCAGAAATTAATTTTGTAACAGGATATTTCGCAATTCCTTGGAAAAAACCAGCCAAGGAAATGGAAGGGTATTGGTTGAATGCATACGAAGCTGGTTTAGAAGTAGGTGATTTATTTCATGCCAGTTGTGCCAGTTGTGCCATCGTGCAAAGTTATTTTATGAGAGGGGTTCAGTTCGACCTTGTTCAGGAGTCCTGCAATTCCTATTTGGATTTCCTTAAGAGGTTTCAAATAGAAGAAGGAATTCTTACAATAAGCGCTATTTCACAGTCCATAAAAAACCTTCAGGGAAAAACAGAATCAGCTGATTCATTTTCTGATGAAGGGTTTAAAGAAAATGAATATGTTGAAAAATTAGGCAACTTCAATTCAAGGCATTTTGCACATTTTTATTACATCAATAAGATGCAGTCTCTTTATTTATGGGAGGAATTTGAAAAGGCTTATGAGGTTTCACTTATCTCTGACATTTACTTGAAAGATTCTCCTGGGATGTTGCACACCGCAGAGCATTATTTTTATAAGGGATTAAATTTGGCGTCTTTGATTCCCAATGCAAGTGGAGTCAATAATCTAAAGTGGAAAAGGACTCTTTCATCAATTGTCAAAAAATTTAAAAAATATAGTCAGAATAGTCCTTCCAATTTTGAACATAAATATCGGCTCCTTTCTGCGGAATTAGCTTTAATTCATGGAGATTTAGAAAAAGCTCAATCCGAGTATTATGAAGCTTTAAATGCTTCTGAAAGGTATGAGTATTTACAAATCCAAGCACTCGTTAACAGGCGTTTGTTCGAATTGCATTTAAAAGATGGAAAAAAGAAAATCGCTGCTATTCATTTAAGTGATGCTGAATATCTCTATAACTTATTAGGAGCGAAAGGGATAGTCGATTTAATGGCCTCTAAGAGGAGTTCCAGTAACTTTTCTAGAATGGAATTTAGATTTGGACAGCGTGCGGATGAAAAAGGAGAGACACAGAATTTTTCAAATAATGATTTGGATTTGAAATCTGTCATGAAGTCTTCAGAAGCAATTTCAAAAGAGATCAAATTAAAGGACTTGCTCAAGATATTGATGAAGATAATCATCGAAAATGCTGGAGCACAGCGAATGGTATTATTGTTAAAAACTGACAACGAATTTACGGTTCAATCTGAATCCTGTACGAAAAATGATGAGCCAAATTTATTTGAAAACCTTCCTCTCAATAGTTTTGATGCCATAGCCAAAGACGTAATCCTTTATGCTTTGAAGCATAAGGAAAGCGTTATTTTGGAAAATGCAGCCCAAGACAATCGGTTTGGAAAAGATCCATATGTACTCAAAGAAAAGCTTAAATCTATAATGATTGTCCCTTTAATGAAGCAAAGCGAAGTTACGGGGATCATTTACCTTGAGAATAATTTGATTGAGGGAGCTTTTACCATTGAAAGGTTAAACCTGATAAATATCCTTTCGAGCCAAATGGCAATTTCTTTGGAGAATGCTCTTTTATATCAAAATATGGAGGATAAAATTCGACTGAGAACCAAACAGTTGAATGAGGAGAAGGAGAAATCTGAGGAATTACTTTTGAATATTTTACCCCCGGAAATAGCAAGCGAACTAAAAAATAACGGAACCTCCAAAGCAAGGCATTTTGATGATGTCAGTGTCATGTTTACCGATATTGTAAATTTTTCGGGTTTATGTGAAATCCTTACAGCGGAAGAGTTAGTAGCAGAATTAAATTATTTCTATTGCGAATTTGATCGAATCGTTGACAAATATGGCTTAGAGAAGATCAAAACTGTTGGAGATAGCTATATGTGTGCCGGAGGGTTAAATTTTACCAAAGAGTTTGACGAAGCTAATATTATACTTGCTGCTTTTGAAATCAATGAGTTCATAAAAGAACACATAAAATCCAAAATTTCTGAAGGTAAACCGGCAATCAGTATGCGGATTGGAATCCATACGGGGCCTGTCATTGCAGGAATTGTTGGGATAAAAAAGTTTGCCTATGATATCTGGGGTGATACTGTCAATGTGGCTTCAAGAATGGAAACTGCTGGTGAAGCCGGAAAAATTAATATCAGTGGTCAGACTTATCGGTTGATCAAAGAAAAATTTAATTGTACTCCACGAGGAAAAATTAAAGTCAAGAATAAAGGCTTTGTGGAAATGTATTTTGTTGATTCCAAAATTTGATCCTCTAATTTTTGGCGGATCGTTTTAGTTTATATTTTGTTCATTTTAAAGCCCGTTTATTATGAGTTATTTATCCTATCCCAGGATTAATTTTTACGGTAGGTTTTTTACAGACCCTTCAACAGTAAACAATGATCCTACCCATTATGAAGTTGCCAATACGGTGCCTTCACCCTGGCAGAATCCTAAAGGTCTCCATAAGTTTCAGCTTCAGGATTGTAGTGTAGTCTCCGCAATTGGAAAGGACGGAGAAGTGCAAGACCCAATTGTTGGACTTCCATTTGTTACAACCGATCAGCCTTCAGCTGCAAAAATTGCAGACATTGATGTTTATCAACAGGGAGTCCCTACTATTTATGGAATGGAGGTTAGCATCCCAATTTCTGATGGTGTAAGCTTGACAGGGTTGATTGACGCTGCTGTACTCAATCAATTATGGTGGGTTGCTGTTTTGGCGACAAGAAGCTGGGAAGACGCAGATTATCAGATGGATAGTTTTGGGGGGGATATGAATGCTTGCGGTGTTTATCAATCCATCATTCGCGTTCCAGTTGCTAACTGGCCAAAAGACGAGGTTTCTCCGATATTGGCAAATTTGAAAAGTAGAACTTTAGAAGAAAATGGAAATTATCTGGTTTCTATTCGATTTGTAGTGGATGGTTATAGAAATGTACCAGAGGATAAGAACTATCAAACTGGAAGAATTACTGGTTCTTTAGGGCCTGTTTTTGCAAATGAGCCATTATACAGCCCTGGAGTTAGAATGTTGACAGGAAGGGCTCAAGATAAAAGTGATCCTTGGAATTGGCCTATGTTTAATACTTGCCCTTTCACAGTTGATCAGGAGAGAAAACTGCTTATCCTAGATTTAGCAAATGGAATATGTAGAAAGACTGCAGGTGGAGCTCCTGTAGATTTAGGAAATCTGACTGCATGGATCAAACCTCAAAATGCTCCTGCCATTTCCCTTGGAAATGTAGATTATTCAGAGTTTTGTTTTAACAGTTATTCCCATATTGTTCAGGTTCCAATTACAGATGACCAAATAACTGCACTTGATTCCTCAGGTTTGAGTCTGGAAATGTCCAGAACAGATATTGGTCCCGCAGAGATATTTTCGGAAAATATTTCCCAATTAAATATTGAAGTACAAGTTAGGCCTGTAAGAATTACTGGTACACCGGGAAATATCGCTACTACTCGAGTTTATGTAAGCAAGTTTTCAAAACCGTTGGTTGGAATAAAGTTGGGAGTCGATATAGTAAGTGTACATGGAAACACACCTGGAGCAACAGTTCCACCAACAAATCCAGGGAATACTCCACAGGCATTTGGAGCTATTGAAGCATCAATAACCGAAACTGATTCTTTGGGATTTGCAACCGTTTCTATTGCTGTACTAAAAAATCCAGGTTATCGAACTCCTCAGCTCGACGGTCAACTCTATTTTATTAATCTTTATGATTCAGAAGGAATAGCTCCAGTCAGCACTAATCAAAGCGCTATGATTTCTTGTCTTGTATGGTCAGATTATAAGGTCAATGAAAATCCAACATGGCCAGAAATTCAGGAAATATTTGCGGGGTATGTAAAGTTGTTCCCGGGAATGACGGAAAAGATTAATCTGATTGATTTTAAATCCTTTGAGGTTTTTGCAAAAAATCCACCTTGGAAACACATGTACGGAGAAAATACACCCCCGTATCCCTTAGGTATTAATTCTGGGGCTATCGGATTTTTCTTGAGTAGGGATTTTAATGATACCAGGTATATGCCTGTAACCAGAGATATGTCTCCTGAAAAAACCATGACAGTTCTTCATTTTATTAAAAATCTTCAAGACGGTAATGTAACAGGACCAAACCCCCAAGAATCATGAAAAAGCCAATTTTAAATTATTTTGTTTTTATCGGAGTTGCTTGGTTTGCTTTAACATCTTGCGATGGTTCCCAGAATTCTGAATCCAGTGAAAATTCGGAAGTTTCAGAAAATTCGGTTCAAATGTTAATGCAAGAAAGAGTAGCTGATCCTAACATTCAGCCAAATGTATTGCCCTATACAATTGAGTTTGTAGAGCAGGATTTTTCCAATAAACCTGCCCTTCCTGGCCTGCAATCCTATACCAGTGCTGTCAATCAGGCCGGCGAAATTTTAGTGGTCGGTGGAAGAAGGCAGGGGTTACACACATTTATGGCAGCTCCTGCGAAGAATTTTATTCCAGACAGTGCAAATAACTTTCTTTATGTTGTGGATCCAGCGTCAGGTGACTTTTGGTCTTTTGATGTGAATGGGTTAAAAAATGAGCTTTCTGAACAATTACAATCCAATAATTTGCAGGGCTACCACGATCTTGAAACAGATGAAATGTATGTAGTTGGTGGCTATGGTTGGTTGGCTGATGGATCGGATATGAAAACCTTTGGTAGTATCATTCGATTTAAAGTGGAGGAAGTAACACAGGCGATAAAAAATGGTGCTTCAGCCACTGAGGTAGGTGCCCTTATGGAATATGGGAAGGATGATCGATTTGCTGTTACAGGTGGAGATTTAATTAAGATGGGAGGAAGATTTTACTTGGTATTTGGGCAGCGATTTGATGGCCAATATCGAGCTTTTGGAGGAACAGATTTTACTCAAGAGTACACAGAGGAAGTTAGGATATTCACTTTAAAGCAAGGGTCTTTGGATATTTTGTCCTATGGAACTTCGACCAGCCCAGACCCGGATCAACCTTTTCATCGAAGAGACGGAAATATTATTGAGGATGTGGATCCGGCTACAGGGAGTGAGCGTATTACAGCATTAGGAGGTGTTTTTCCGCCAGGAGTAATTGGAGGTTATGATTATCCTATATATATCACAGGGCCTCAAAATCCAGTCGTTAAAAAAGATGTCCACCAGAAATTTAGCCAATATGAATGTCCAATAATCTCAATTTATGATGATGAAGTGGATAATAAATCAATCTATCGTACCATGTTTGGAGGAATAGGTCTTTATTATTATTCTCAGGATACTTCCCAAAAACGAATTTATAATTTGGCAACTGCTCAAGGTAGGAATGATGGAATACCATTCGTAGCAGATATAAGCACCTTTATAGAGTCAGCTGATGGCACATATGCTGAATACATCAATTCCGAGCCAATTAAAAATAATAGACTTCTTGGTGCGAGTGTTAATTTCATCGGGAATCGGAAACTTGAAAGTCAAGGAAAAGCTACAGGAAATGGGATCTTAAAGTTAAGTGGACTTGCAGATGGTGAAAAAGTTCTTGCAGGATACATTCTTGGAGGGATCGAAGCGGCTGCACCATTACCAGAGATTCCAAATAAAGGGACTTGGGCCAGTAATTCTATCTTTGCAGTTTATGTCACCAAAACTCCATCAGGAGCTATCCCTTCAAGTTTTGGAATAAAAGCTGACCCAAATACGCAATAAAGGAATTGGAATTAGCATAGATATTAAAGCGAGATTTAATCTCGCTTTTTTTAATCGAGGCTATTTCGGTTTAATTTCTTTAATTCAAGCCATGGATATTCAATGGCTTCTGGATGGTTTTGCTGAAGGGCTAAAGCAAATGACTCTGCTTGAGGGCGTTGCTGTCATCTTTGGAATAGCATCAGTTTTTTATTCGATGAAGGAAAATATCTGGGTTTATCCAACCGGAATTATTTCAACCTTGATATACGTCTGGATCTGTTTTCAGTATAAACTGTATGCGGATATGGGGATAAATGCCTACTATTTCAGTATGTCGATCTATGGTTGGTATGTTTGGACTCATCCAAAGGAGGGGGAAAAAGTCCTTCCTGTTACTTGGTTGAAGCCCTCAGGTTGGATTTTTTCCATAGGTATATTCTTGATCTCGTATTTAATTTTATATTTAGTTTTGTCTCAATTTACCGACAGTGATGTGCCCTATTGGGACTCATTTACAACTGCATCTGCTTTTGTAGGCATGTGGTTGATGGCCAAGAAAAAAGTGGAAAACTGGATTTTTTGGATCATCACAGATTTGGTTTCTGTTCCATTATACTTTTATAAAGGTTTGATCTTAACTTCTTTCCAATTTTTGTTTTTTACAGTTCTGGCTACGCTTGGACTTATAGCTTGGATTAAATCAGAAAGGAACTATGCAGCCTGAAAGGATTTTGATATTAGGGCCTGAGTCAACGGGGAAAAGTACCCTTTCTCAAGACTTATCCACATATTTTGGAGAACCTTGGGTTCGTGAATATGCCAGAGAATATTTAGAAAAACTTGGTAGAGAATACGTTTATGATGATTTACTTCAAATTGGAAAAGGTCAGATTGAATTAGAAGATAAGTTTGCAAAAGATTCAGATAAATATCTTTTTTGTGATACTGATTTAAGAGTTATCCACATTTGGTCTGAACATAGATTTGGCAAAACTGACCCCTGGGTGATAGATCAGATTCAAAAAAGAAAGTACAGTCTGATTTTGTTGACGGCTACAGATTTACCTTGGGAGCCTGACCCCCAAAGGGAATATCCAGAATTGGAAATGAGAGAGTATTTCTTTAATAAATACTTAGAGCTTGCCAAAGAAAGTGGATTCCCTTTTGAAATTGTTAGAGGGATTAAAGAGCACAGGCTAAACCTAGCCAAAGAATATATTAACAAACATATTAAAAAACCTGCCCTATGAATCGGACAATTTTATCTCTTTTAACCCTTATTTTTCTTTATTCCTGCACTGGGAAAGTGGAAAAGCCTACAAAACCAAATATCGTTTACATCTTGGCAGATGATTTAGGTTTTGGAGAGGTAGGATACCAAGGACAGGAAAAGATTCACACGCCTAATATTGATGCTTTGGCTTCTTCTGGTATGGTCTTCACGAATCATTATACCGGAGCGCCTGTCTGTGCGCCAGCTCGATGTATCCTTTTAACAGGTAAACACGGAGGGCATGCTTATATCAGGGGAAATGATGAATGGAGGGAAAGAGGAGAGGTTTGGGATTATGCCAAAGCTGCTGCCGATCCGAGATTGGAAGGACAAAGACCTTTACCTACTGGAACAATTACCCTAGCTTCTATTCTACAAAAGGAAGGCTACAAAACTGGAATCGTAGGAAAATGGGGTTTAGGAGCTCCGACAACGGAAAGCATTCCTACAAAAATGGGCTTTGATTATTTTTATGGATACAATTGCCAAAGACAAGCTCATAACCTTTATCCTCCTCACATGTGGGAGAATGAAAACAAAATTGCTCTGAATAATCCAATAGTTGTTCCAAGTACAAAACTGGATTCCTTGGCTGATCCAAATGATCCTGTCAGCTATTCAAAATATCAACAACAGGATTATGCCCCGACTTTGATGCATGAAAAGGTTTTGTCATTTCTTGAGGAAAATAAAGATGAACCCTTCTTTCTTTATTATGCTTCCCCATTGCCTCACGTACCACTTCAAGCACCAATTGAGAATGTGGATAAGTATGAATCAGAGTTTGGAGATGAGGCACCTTATGATGGTTCACAGGGTTATTTTCCAAACCGTTATCCACACGCTACCTATGCCGCAATGATTACTCTTTTGGATCAGCAAATAGGAGAGGTTAGAGATAAATTGAAAGAGTTGGGTCTGGAAGAAAATACGATCATTGTAGTGACCAGTGATAATGGGCCAACCTATACCGGAGGCGTGGATTTTGATTATTTCGAAAGTTCTAAACCTTTTACCAATGGATATGGAAGAACAAAAGGTTTCGTTTATGAAGGTGGAATTCGCATACCTATGTTGGTAAGTTGGCCAGGGAAAGTTGAAGCTGGATCAAAAACAGATCATATTTCTGCCTTTTATGATGTAATGCCTACCATTTGTGATTTATTAGGAATTCAGCCGCCTGCAGATACAGATGGGAAAAGTTTCTTGCCAACACTTTTAGGGAAAAAGCAAGAAGCCCATGAATACTTATTTTGGGAATATCCTGAATATGGGGGCCAGCAGGCGGTCCGTATGGGTAAGTGGAAAGCGATTCGCCAAAATATTATTAAGGATGGTAATCTGGAAATAGAATTGTATGATTTATCCATAGATCCCATAGAGCAAAATAATGTTGCAGATTCAAATCCTGAAATCATTCAGAAAATGGAGGAAATCATGAAGAAAGAACACAGGACTGCTGAACTAGATCGCTTTAAAATGGCTGCATTGGGCGATTAAGCAAATTGTGTAAAATCTAGTTGCTTACCATTTACCTAAGGAAAGCGTAGCGGCTTCAACCAGACGCATCATATCCGGATGATAATTATTATTTAGGATAATAATGGTTTTATTTTCCTCTATAAATCGAACGATAATGGTCTTGTATCCTGGGTTATCTCCGGTATGCATGACCATTTTTCCTAATGGACTTTTTGGCTCTAATACCCAACCAAAACCATAATAGCTTCGTGTTCCATCGTTCAGTTTAAAGGGAGTGTAAGCGAGCTCCATGGTTTCTTTCGAAACAAGTAGTTTAGTTCCATAAAGAGCTTGATCCCAAAGTAAAAGATCTTCTGCTGTACTGCTGACTCTTCCTGGTCCTTTTCTATTTCCTAACCAAACGGTATAATCGGAAGATTGGAATTTATTGGCATTGACGTAGTTTCCATTTTCATTTTTTACATGGCCTGCAGCAAAGTTCTTAACTTTCGCTTTTGCTTCTGGAGATCGGATATCAGTGCTCTTCATTCCTAGAGGTTTAAAAATCCATTCTCTCATCATCTCAACAAAATCCTTTCCTGTCGCCTTCTCTACGATACTTGCCAAAAAAACATAACCTGTGTTGCTGTACTGATATTTTTCACCGGGTTCAAAAATCATTGGTGGTTGATATTTGTTGAGGTACTCTAAGATTTCTGGATTTCCGGCAACTTTGCTCTTATCCCAATGTTCATCCATGACAGCCTGATAATCCGGCAATCCACTGGTATGTGTTAAAAGCTGATTAATAGTTATGCCTTTATAAGGTACATCTAGATATTTATCTATCATGTCATTGTAATTCAACAATCCTTTTTCCTGACACATCATGATCATCATAGCAGTAAATTGCTTGGAGACTGAGGCCATTTCGAAAATATCCTTAGGCTTTAATGCTACATGTTCCTCGAAGGAGCGCATTCCGATTGCTTCTTCATACAAGATTTTTCCATCTTGAGCAACTAAGATTACTCCCGAAAAGCCCTCACTTCTAGCTTTTTCAACTGCATCGACGAGGATTTTTTCCTGAGCAAAAGATTTTGGGGAAATGATTAAAAGTATAAAAAAGAAAGCAAGTAAAAATTTTCTCATAGGTCGAAATTTAGGGTTTAGAAATTTACAAAACCTTTTCTTTATGAGCTAGTGTGCATTATTTAAAAAGTGAAATAAAAAAGCCACAGTTTCCTGTGGCTCTGAAATTTTAAGATAGGTTAAGTTTAGTTATCTAATCCACCTTTTCTTGTTGGAGATCTCATGGCTGGCCATTCAGTTGGCTCACCGTTCCTACCAATTGGAATTCTCACTTCTCTAGAAACCATATTTTCTTCTTCACTTGCCATATAAACCATGATAGCCGCCATAATTACATTGCTTTGAACATCATCAAAAACAATTTTATCATACGTATCCAGATTTGTATGCCATGTATAATTGAAATATGACCAGTTTAAAGAGCTTAAAGAGAAAGCTGGAACTCCTGCTGCAACAAAGGATGCATAATCAGAACCTCCTCCGCCAGGATTTCCCGGGAAGGTGGTTTCGATGTCTCTTGTGATTTCTCTAGGCACCTTAGACATCCATCTTCCAAGGTATTCATAGCTATCAACAAACCCCTGTCCAGACACATTTGCCACTCGACCTGTTCCGTTATCTTGATTAAACAAAGCTTGAATTTTTGCCATCATCTCTGGATGATCTTCAACAAAAGCCCTTGATCCGTTCAACCCTTGTTCTTCAGATCCCCAATGACCGACCAAGATTGTTCTTTTTGGATTTGGGTACATCTTTTTCAAAACTCTCATCACTTCCATCATCATGATGGTGCCAGTACCATTGTCAGTTGCGCCAGTTCCACCATCCCAAGAATCAAAGTGAGCTGAAAGCATCACGTATTCGTCAGGTTTCTCCGTTCCTTTTATTTCTGCGATCGTGTTAAAAGTAGGAACTACTCCTAAATCTTTTGATTGAGCATTCAGGTTGATTTGTGGCTTTTCTCCGCCCTCTGCCAACCTGAATAAAAGTCCATAATCTTCTAAAGAAAGGTCGATAGTCGGAACTTTGCTGGTATATGCTGAGAAAATTTTGTTTGCCCCGAAACCTTGAGACCAATAAGAAGTGATAATTCCCAAAGCACCCGCATCTTCTAATGCTGTTGGAAGTTCTCTTCTTCCTTTTCCGGTTTTTTGAAGACGTGCATTCCAAGCTCTGTTGGATTCAGTTCTCTCCTCTTTCATTTTTTCGAAAGATTCTTCTGTAGCAAACTCTTCCCAATTGTAATCTGGTCTACCTGTGATTTGTGGAGCAGAGATCATTACATACTTTCCTTTTACTGAAGGTAACCAAGCGTTGAATGCCGCCTCATCTGCCAAATCAGGAATAACCACTACTTCACCTGTTGCTCCACCAGTTGGAGAAGTTGGACTCCATGCCAATTGCTGACCTGCCAATGATTTTGTCCAAGGTGCAATCATATCGATATGGGTAATTCCTCTTTCCCATCCTCTCCATTCGCCCCATTGTTCATTTCTGGCTTCAATTCCCCAGCCTTCATATTTGGCTACTGCCCAATCATGTGCCTTTTTCATTTGAGGCGTACCGACCAATCTTGGTCCGATTCCATCCATCAGCTCATGAGCAATTTGTTTCAACTGAGAATTCTCAGTCTCTTCCTTTATGATCTTTTCTATGACTTCATCTTGAGCCTGCACCTTTGCGCCCAAGATCAACATCAAACCAAGACCTAGTAAGTATCTCTTTTTCATATTTCGTGTATTTAATCCCTAAAATTATACTTTGAACAATGCATTTCCGAACCGCTGGTGGATTTGTGAATAATTCAGAGATTAACTTATCCTTGATGAGATTTCAATGTAAATTAGAAGCTCCTCAAACTTAGAAAACGCATTTTCCAAGATATTTTGATTCAACATGTTTAGAAAATCAATTAAGTCTATCAGTTCTATAATTTTTGTTTCTGCCCTATTTTCCTGCCAAGGTGGAAATTTTGATAAGGAAGTAACTTTTGTCGAAAGGATAGATACTCTTTCTACAAATCAATTTTATGTAAGTAATCGGGCGCCTCTGGCTCCAAGTGCTCTTATTAAATTACCTGTTGGAGCTGTGAAGCCAGAAGGTTTTTTAAAAGAATTTCTTTTTCGGCAAAGGGATGGACTGACTGGAAATCTAGGACAGATTTCTGCATGGCTTCAGAAATCGGATAATGCATGGCTTTCACCTGATGGAGAAGGGAAATGGGGTTGGGAAGAAGTACCCTATTGGTTAAAAGGATATGCTAATATTGGATACATTCTACAAGATCAGAAAATGATCGATGAAGCCAGGGTTTGGCTTGAAGGGACACTGAATAGCCAACGGGCAAATGGAAATTTTGGGCCTAAGCATTTTGATGGAGAAAATCAGGATTTCTGGGCTAATATGATCATGCTGTATTGTTTGCAATCCTACTACGAGTATTCAGAAGACCCAAGAGTACTCACATTAATGACTGATTATTTTAAATATGAGTTATCGGTTCCTGATGAGAATTTCCTGGAAGGTTACTGGCAAAAACTCAGGGGTGGCGATAACTTACATTCTGTTTTTTGGCTTTACAATCGCACTGGAGATGAATTTCTGTTAGAGTTGGCAGAAAAGATCCACAAGAATACTGCAAACTGGACTGGGAGAAATTTACCGCTGGAGGATATCAAAAACTATTATGAAATTCGAGATGGTGGAGAAGTTCCTGATTGGTATAGAGATCAGGTAGATTGGCATAATGTTAATCATGCTCAGGCATTTAGAGAGCCCGCTCAATATTATCTACTTTCTAAAAATAAAGCCGATTTAGAAGCTTCCTATGAAAATTTCGACATTATAAGAGAACATTTTGGACAAGTACCTGGAGGAATGTTTGGCAGCGATGAAGACGCAAGACCAGGATATGCTGATCCTAGGCAAGGGGTAGAAACCTGCGGAATGGTGGAGCAAATGAATTCCGATGAACACATGCTTCGAATTACCGGAGATCCATTTTGGGCAGATCATGCAGAAGAGGTTGCTTTTAATACTTATCCTGCTGCCGTAATGCCTGATTTCAAAGCTCTACATTATATCACTTCACCAAATATGGCATTGCTTGATGCGGAAAACCATTTTCCAGGAATAGGTAACAAAGGGCCATTTTTGATGATGAATCCTTTTAGTTCCAGATGCTGCCAGCATAATCATTCTCAAGGCTGGCCTTATTTTATAGAAAACCTTTGGATGGCAACTCCAGACAATGGAGTTGTTGCAGCAATGTATGGAGAAAGTAAAGTAGAGGTGAAAGTGGGCGATGGAACCCAAGTATCCATTGAGGAAACAACGCATTATCCATTTGAGGAAGAAATCAATTTTATTTTGTCTACTCCAAAAGCTGTGGAGTTTCCTTTATACCTCAGAATTCCTGCTTGGGCTTCAGGAGCAAGTATTAGTATCAATGGAGAATTGGTGAAATCTGATCTATCAGGAATTGGATTTGCCAAAATAAAGAGGACTTGGTCAAATGGAGATCAGGTTTCTTTAACTCTTCCTATGGAAATAGAGATCAAAAGATGGGAAAAAAATAGCAATAGTCTTAGTGTGAATAGGGGTCCTTTGACTTATTCTTTGAAAATAAGAGAAAAGTATTTGAGAAGGGACAGTGATGAGACAGCGATTGGGGACTCTAAATGGCAAGAAGGCGTTAATACCAAACAATGGCCATCTTGGGAAATTCGTCCTGTAACAGATTGGAATTATAGCATCATCGTTGATGAAAATGATCCCGCATCTTCTTTTGAAGTGATGAAAGGGAAATGGCCAAAATCCAATTTTCCATTTACCTTAGAGGAGGTTCCGATCAAAATGGTAGCAAAAGCCAAACAAATCCCAGAATGGACATTTGATGAATATGGATTAGTAGGAGAATTAAAAGACCTTCCTAAAACCTCAGATCAGCCAATAGTTGATGTCACCTTAATTCCGATGGGAGCAGCAAGGTTGAGAATTACAGCTTTTCCTGAATTAGTAAATAACTCCGAATCAAAATGAGTAAATTTTAAACCCAATACTTTTCAAACACGAAAATGAAAAACAATACCAGCCATATGAATAAACCCAATAGAATAAAAAAATCCATTGTTATTGCTGCAAGTCTTCTTTTTACGCAACTTATCTTCCCCGTTCAAGCTCAGGATTGGGCACCAGTAGGAGGGAAAATTATGACTGATTGGGCAGCTCAGGTGACGCCTGAAAATGTTCATCAGGAATATCCTAGACCGCAGATGACCCGCGAGAATTGGATGAATTTGAATGGACTTTGGGATTATAAAATTCAGCCGAAAGGGACAGCCCTTCCCAGTAGTTTTGATGGAGAGATTTTGGTTCCATTCGCTGTGGAATCTGCAATGTCTGGTGTGAGCAAAGATGTTGGGAAAGACAATGAATTATGGTACAACACAACTTTTTTAACTCCGAAAAAGGGAAGTAAGGATAAAGTCTTACTTCATTTTGTGGCTTCGGATTGGGAAACTGAAGTATTTGTCAATGGGCAATCTGTAGGTGTTCATAAAGGTGGATATGATCCATTTGAATTTGATATTACAGATCATCTAAAGTCAGGCAAAAGCCAGTCACTTCAGGTAAGAATTTGGGATCCAAGTGATGATGGTCCTCAGCCTAGAGGAAAGCAAGTCAATAATCCAGGTGGGATTTGGTATACACCTGTCACCGGTATTTGGCAGACAGTTTGGTTAGAAACAGTTCCATCCAGTTATATCTCGGGTATCAGAAATGCTTCCGATGTCCAAAGCAAACAAATTTGGGTAAGCCCTGAAGTATCTGGAGTTCTGGAAGGTCAGCAAGTAAAAGTTTCAGCGTGGAAAGATGGAATAATGTTGGCCGAGCAAACTATCGCAACTAATGAAACTGCAAAGTTGACTATTGCCAATGCAGAGCTTTGGGAACCCGGAAATCCCGTTTTATATGATTTGAAAGTAGAGCTAATTAATGGCAAAAAGGTCATAGATCAAGTAGGAAGCTATGCCGCGATTCGAGAGATCTCGATGGGGGCTGATGCCAATGGAATTCAGAGAATGAAGTTAAACGGTAAAATCTTGTTTCAATATGGTCCTTTGGATCAAGGCTGGTGGCCAGACGGATTGTACACCGCACCTTCCGACGAAGCAATGGTTTTTGATATTGCAAAAACTCAGGAAATGGGTTTTAATATGATCAGGAAACATGTAAAAGTTGAACCGGCTAGGTGGTATTATGCTTGTGACAAAATGGGTATGTTGGTTTGGCAGGATATGCCAAGTGGTGATATGGGAAATGGCTGGGAAATGAAGCTTGCCGTTTTGGGAAGTGGGACTGATCGGGATAGAACTCCAGAATCCGAAGCGATTTATAAAGAAGAATGGAAAGAGATTATGGATGATTTCTATAATTTTCCTTCCATTGTTGTATGGGTTCCTTTCAATGAAGCTTGGGGTCAATTTAAAACCAAGGAAATCACAGAGTGGACTGAAAATCATGATCCTTCCAGATTAGTAAACTCGGCAAGTGGAGGAAATTTCGAAATGGAAGGAACCAAAATCGTAGGAGATATTATTGACTTGCATAATTATCCAGATGCAAAAATGCCGGCACCTGGAATCTATGGAAAAGAAAATATACTTGTTTTAGGAGAGTTTGGAGGCCTAGGGCTTCCGGTAGATGGACATGTTTGGCAACAAAAAGACAATTGGGGCTATCAGAGTTTTAAGAATGAACAAGAGCTCATGGCAAAATACTCTCAGCTAATGAGAAGAATGGAAGAATTGATTGCTGCTGGTCTTTCAGCCGCAATTTACACCCAGACTACCGATGTGGAAGTAGAAACCAATGGCTTGATGACCTATGATCGCAAAATCATAAAAATGAAGGCTGCTGAGTTAAAATCTCTTCATGATCGATTGTATCAAGTTCCGGTAAAATAAAATCAGGTAAATTGAAGTCTATAGAGTAGTAGGACTTTAATTTACTTTATGGAGTTTTTTATTTTTGATAGCTGCACAAATACGATGAAAAATTTATTTCAAATACTGGGCATTGTCTGTATGGTACTTTTGTTTTCATGCAGTCAAAAAAAGCAAACCAAAATATCTGAAGAAACTATGATTCAAGAAGCTAATCCTTATCAGATTTTGACCATGTCAAATAGTAAAGGAATCGAAATGACGGTGACTAATTTAGGAGCAAGGGTAATGACATTTCTAGTTCCTGATAAAAACGGTAAAAAATTAGATATAGTATTAGGATTCGATACTCCAAAGGAATATCTGACTTCACCTGAGCCTTTTTTTGGTACTGCAGTGGGCAGATACGGAAATAGAATTGCAAAAGGAAAATTTGAATTGGATGGTCAAACTTATTCTCTAGCGCTGAATAATGGCCCCAATTCTCTGCATGGAGGCCCTGGAGGTTTTCATAATGTGATTTGGTTTGTGGAGGAAGCAGATAATTCTCATATAGTATTCACACATTTTTCTGAGGATGGTGAAGAAGGTTTTCCTGGGAATCTAAACGTGAAAATGACCTATTATCTGACAGAGGATAATGAGTTTAAAATCACCTATGAAGCTGAAACTGATAAAGCGACTCCTATCAATTTGACACACCATTCATTTTTCAATCTTAATGGTGCTGGTAATGGAGACATTTTAGGTCATGAATTACAATTAATAGCCAATGAATATACTCCTGTTGATAGTACTTTGATTCCACTAGGTAGCAATGAAGCTGTAGCGGGAACTCCATTTGATTTTACTAAAGCCAAAACGATAGGAAGGGATATTAATCAAGAAAATCAGCAGATAAAGTTTGGAGGAGGCTTTGATCACAATTGGGTGTTGGATAAAAAGGAGGAAGGCAGATTGGAATTGGCAGCGACAGCTTTTTGCCCGGAATCAGGGATAGAAATGGAAGTGTTTACCACTGAGCCTGGGATTCAATTTTATGCTGGGAATTTTCTCGATGGAAAAGCAAAAGGCAAAAATGGTGTGGCTTATGAATATCGATCTGCGTTTTGCTTAGAAACTCAGCATTTTCCTGATTCTCCAAATCAACCTAACTTCCCCTCAACCATATTAAGACCTGGGGAAAAATACGAGCAGACTTGTATCTATAAATTTGGGATAAAGTAAATGATTTGATTCCTTTTTTTATAAGGCTTGATAAATGATAAAAGGAGCGATGTTTTTAGAAATCGCTCCTTTTATCTTTCATTCCAACCTTTCCCTTCAAATATCTTTGCTGCAGATTTTTCTATTCTCGAAACACGGGTGGTAGTCTGCTTTGCTTGGGAAAAGTAAATATTGTAGCCTCTTTGTCGTCCGGGAGTTAAGGCCTCAAAAGCTGATTTAAAGCCTGGATCATCCTCTAATTTCTGTTGAAGTTCTATTACAAAATCCACTTTGGTATTTTTCTTCACTTCAGCTTTTAAACCAGCTTTTTCGATTTCAATAGCTTCTTTGAAATAAGATTCCAATACTTTTTCTAGTTTCACAATTTCTTCAACATTCATAAAACGGACAACGCGTGAAACCTGCGTGTTTTCTCCTGGCTTGGATAGAATTTTATGTGGGTCTTTTAAAAGAGCTCCATTAAAAAAGTTTATCGTGCAATAATTTTTAAAAGCACTTAAGAGAATAATATTTGTTCCGTTAAAAGTGTAGCAAGGCATTCCCCACTTTGATTCTTCAACAAGTTCACTTTGCCTTAACAACTTTCTTAATTGATAAAGCTCTTCGGTCCATGAATGAACTTTGCACTGGGGAGTTCCGCCAAGAGAACATCGTCCGCAACCGTCAATGAAGTAATTATCTACACTTGTGTTCATTTTTCTATTCTACGAATTTCGGTCGGTTTCTATCATGTATTCATAAATAGTCTTAGATATTTCGGCCAGTTTCATGGTTCCCAAATCAAAGTCTTCTAGGTTTTTAGAAAGTAAAACTAATACATAGGAGCGTCCATCGGGTAAGTAAATAATTCCTGCATCATGATGAACACCTGTGATAGACCCAGTTTTATGCGCAACAGTAACTTCTTTTGGTAGATTGTGAGGAATTATTTCGTTGAATTGCTGATCTTTCATTATTGAGATCATTTCCTCACAATTCTCTTTTGAACCGGCAGTATTTTGGGCAATGGCTTTCATGATCATCATGAGGTCTTTGGCAGTCGTCGAATTACTCAATCCCAAATCAAAGGCTTTTTGGTCCTCCACACCTCTTAAAACTTCGATTTTATCGGCCCCTAAAGTTCGCATTGTAGCGGTAACTTTCTTAGCATCCACTAATTCAATAAGGACATTTGTGGCCAAATTACTGCTTACTGTGATCATGCTATTAATCAGATCTTTAATAGCTACAATAGTCCCGATTTTACTATAGATGATATCATCGCTATCATCCCCAATATCCATGCTGTAAGGACTTCCATCTACAATACTTTTGAATTCATTCTTCAGAAGAATAGAATCATTGAGGTTCAATAATCCCTCACTTTCCTGCTTGTAAAGCTCGATCATCACTGGTACTTTCATTGTACTTGCAGCATGAAATTCCTCTTCTGAATTTATCAACAAGCTGTCATTTGGATCATC
>NZ_JAHEBC010000277.1 GCF_024642405.1 Algoriphagus sp.
TATTTTAAGCTTCTCCAATTTTTCAATTTCAGATTCAACTTGTTTTAAGTCTTCCTCGAGTTTTCGAAGTTCTTTTTTAGCTTGATTTATTTCGACTTGACTTTTCTGAGGAGTTGGTTTTTCTTTTTTGGCAGATTTAGATGGTTGATCAGCTTTTTCTTCAATCTGCTGGGTTTTCCAAACTTCGTACTCAGTGTAGGTCCCCGGGTATTCCTTTATCTCCTGATTTTCAATGTACCAGATTTTATTCGCTACACCTTTAATAAAATGTCTATCGTGTGAGACTGTAACAAATGTACCCTCATATTGCTGCAATGCCTGAATCAAAATATTTACAGACTGGAAATCCAGATGGTTTGTCGGTTCATCAAGCAATAAAAAGTTTGATTCTGAGATTAGAGTTTTGGCTAAGGCAACGCGAGATTTCTCCCCCCCAGAAAGTACTTTAATCTTCTTAAAAACATCGTCGTTTGTAAACAGAAAACATCCTAGAACATTTCTAAGCTCTGTCTCTGTTTTAGCACTACCCGATTGTGCCATTTCCTGAAGAATTTCATTTTCTAAAGTCAAAGCCTCTAATTGGTGTTGAGCAAAGAAAGATTTGATTACATTATATCCTTCTTCTCTTTTTCCTTCAATTTTTTCTGAGCCGTCAATAACTCTCAATAATGTTGACTTACCCTTCCCATTTGCACCAATCAATGCAATTTTGTCCCCTCTTTCAATTCTTGCAGAGGTATTTTTTAGAATAACATTTTCACCATAAGCTTTAGATACATGATCTAAAACCACCACATCTCTTCCTGATTGTTTTGAAAATTTAAACTTAAAATTTACCGAAACTTGATCATCAACAACTTCATGAACTTTTTCCATCCTATCAAGAGCTTTTATCCTCGATTGAACCTGATTAGATTTTGTAGCTTTGGCACGGAATCGCTCAATGAATTTCTCTGTTTGCTTGATCATTTGCTGTTGATTCTCATAAGCATTTTGCTGGATTTCCATTCGCTCCTTTTTTTCCTCTTTATAAAAGGAATAGTTTCCTGAATAGAGAGTCAGAGTTTGATTTGCAACTTCAACCGTACTGCTGATGCAGTTATCCAAAAAAGTCTGATCGTGAGAAACTACCACAACAGCACCTTCATATGTTTTCAAATAGTTTTCTACCCATTGAATGGAAGGTAAGTCAAGGTGATTTGTAGGTTCATCAAGCATTAATAAGGATGGCTTTTCTAAAAGAAGTTTTGCCAGCATTACTCGCATTCTCCAACCTCCTGAGAATGTCCTTAGTGGTTTTTGAAGATCTGAAGTTTTAAATCCAATACCTTCTAATACTTCCTCCGCTTTGGCTTTAATAGTATACCCCTCATTTGCTTCAAACATATCTTGCAGTTTTGCAAGTCGGTTCATAATTTCATCCGAATAATCAGTCTCCATTTGTTTGAGTACCTGATCAATTTCGTCCTGTAATTCAAGAGTTTCTTTAAAAGCAGCGAGGGCAACATTTAAAATACTTTCATCGGATTGGTAGGAAAGTAAATCCTGATTTAAAAATCCAATGGAACAATCCTTGGCTTTTTGGACTTCTCCTGATGAAGGTTGATAGTCTCCTGAAATAATTTTCAAGAGTGTAGATTTGCCAGTGCCATTTTGTCCTACCAATCCAATTTTGTCTTTTGGTTTGATATGAAGATTGGCATTTTCGTATAAAGGACGACCGCCTATGAAATATGAAAGATTACTAATTGATAACATACCCCAAAAATAAAGATTAACCCGTTCATATACCTTTGAAAAAAGAACATTCTGAAATTGATTAGTTTACCTATAATAAGAAACGAAAATATTATGAAAACCATTTCTAATGTATCATTATCTATGCTTTTGGCAGTATGCTGTTTAACAGCTAGTTGCCAGCAAAAAGAAAAAGTTAAAATCCAACCGATCGAAACTGTAAATTCTGCAAACAAAAGAGATATCTCCAATGCAGTTGCAGAAGTACAATTAGACAAACTCACTCTGCCCTCAAATTTTAAAATTGATGTTTGGGCTGCAGATATTCCAAATGCCAGAGCAATGGCAATAAGTGAAGAGGGAATTGTATTTGTTGGAAATAGACAAGAAGACAAAGTCTATGCGGTCATAGATGAAAACGGTGATGGAAAAGCCGATTCAAAATTTATTTTGGCAGAAGGATTAAAAATGCCAAATGGAGTTGCGTATAAAGATGGTGACTTATATGTAGCAGAAGTAAGTAGAATCTTAAGATTCAGAGATATCAAAAACAACCTTGGGAATCCAAAATTTGAAGTGATTTATGAGGATTATCCAACTGAGACCCATCATGGATGGAAATTTATATCCTTTGGACCCGATGGTAAACTTTATGTTCCAGTAGGAGCTCCGTGTAATATCTGTGACCCTGAAGAAGAAATTTTTGCTAGCATCACGAGATTAGATGTTAATGCCGCCAAACCTGAACCGGAAGTTTACGCCCACGGTGTTAGAAATTCTGTAGGTTTTGACTGGAATCCAGAAACCGGAAATATGTGGTTTACAGATAATGGCAGAGATATGATGGGAGATGATATTCCAAATTGTGAGTTGAACCAAATTACAGAAGCAGGTCAACATTTTGGTTATCCTTATTGGCATGCTGGTGATGTGAAAGATCCTGAGTTTGGAGATGCAGGCGGAGCCCAATCAGATTATGTTGCCCCTGCAGCTTTGATGGGACCTCATAATGCTCCGCTTGGAATGAGGTTTTACAAGGCAGGAATGTTTCCGGATTCATACAATAACCAAATATTTGTTGCAAAACATGGATCATGGAACAGAAGCAAAAAATCAGGTTATGTAGTAGCTGTTGAAAAATTAGACGGGAGTTCAAATGTAACTGGGGAAGAAATTTTTATCAAAGGATGGTTAGACGAAGCTTCTCAGGATGTTTGGGGAAGACCAGTAGATGTACAAGAATTACCTGATGGAAGCATGCTAATATCAGATGATATGGCAGGCGTAATTTATAGAGTAACTTACTCATCTCCAGAATAAAACAGAAAAGGGAAGCAAATGCTTCCCTTTTCTTATTTTAACCAATCAGGTTTTGTAGTGATTACTTCTGCTTGGAGTTGGTTTAATAGATTATACAGACCGAAATAAGTTCTATTTACATATAAGCCATGTCTAGATCCTCTAGCCTGTCTTGACTTTTTAAACATTTTGTCGTTTGAAATTCTATCACCCAGCCTAAATATTTGTTCAAAAAAACCATCGTCAGCAAAATCAAATCGGTCTACATGAAAAGGTTTTCCCAAAAGTGAAATCATTTCTTTAAAAACCCCTTTAAAATAGGCTTGCTCTTCTTCCGTGTCTTTCGAGGAAATAAACTCAAGATCGTAAAATATTTGATCCAATTCACTCTGATTAATAAGTAGGTCTTTTTTGATTAAGGCAAAGTAGCCACTATAAAAATCTTCTGGGATAACTTTTACGCAACCAAAATCAATAATTCCTAACTGATCACCCTCTTGGATAATAAAATTCCCAGGATGAGGATCCGCATGCACTTGTTTTAAATTATGAACTTGGTGATGATAGAAATCCCAAAGCGCTTGTCCAATTTGATTTCGAGCTTCTTGACTTGGATTTGAATCCAACCATTCTTTCATATGTAGCCCTTGAATCCAATCCATGGTAATAATCCTATCTGAACTGTACTCATCATAATAGGTTGGAAATTTTAAATTAGGAATATGAGAGCAGGCAGTTGATATTTCCCTAGAACGTTGTATTTCAAGAATATAATCAGTTTCTTCCAACAGTTTCTCTTCTACCTCAGCCATGTAATGATCCAATTCCCTCTCGTTCATATTTAATAAGCGAAGAGCAAAAGGCCTTACTAATTTTAAATCTGAACTCACTGAATCTGCCACTCCAGGATATTGAATTTTAACTGCTAAGGGTTTGCCAGATTGAGTTGCCTTATGGACTTGTCCAATAGAAGCGGCATTTACAGCAGACTTAGTAAAAGTTTCAAAAATTTGGTCGGGTGATTTACTAAAATATTTTTGAAATGTTTTTACTACCAACGGATAAGAAAGTGGCGGAGCCGAATATTGAGCCATGGTGAACTTATCTTGATAAGCCCTCGGCAATAGATTCTTATCCATTGACATCATTTGAGCAACTTTTAAGGCAGAACCTTTCAGTTGACTCAAGGAATTATAAATATCAGATGCATTGTTTTGATGCAACTCTTCCTTATCCATGCTTGGGTTTACAACCTTTTTAGCATAATGCTTTACATAATTTCCCCCAACCCTAGCTCCGGTTGAAATGAATTTGGCAGCTCTTTGTACTTTAGAAACCGGGATCGATTTCTGTTCATTTAATTTTTCAGCCATTACCTATTTGGATTGATACATGAATTTTGCAAAATCAAGGAAAGAGTCTAAAGCACTTTTACCCATAAGATCAAAAGCCAAATTGACAGATTTTTCTATTGCTGCATCAGTTTTTTCAAATCTTGGGGAATTGTCATTTAACCAATATTGGAAAACGAACCAGAGTTGAATCCACATCGCTTCGTCATATTTTTCACTGATAAAAGGTCTGTTTGCAATCTCTTCAGTCTCTTTTCCTTCCAATATGATATCACTAGCAAACTCTTTGAATTTAACCTTAAAGGCTGTTGCTTCTTTTGGTAATGAAGTTACTTTTTGAGTATGACTTGAATAAAGACTCAATAAATAAGATCTGTTTTTCTTAAGTTCTTCTATCCAGGTAAAAAGAAAACCTAGAAATTTCTCCCTTGCGCTATACTCTTTGAAAACTTCTTGCGCTTCAATCTGCCTTAAAGTTTCATCAAATATTTCAATCCATATTGCAGATTTTATGGAATCAAAAGAGGTATACCAAGTATAAAACTCCTCTTCCTTCAATTTTAAATCCTTTGAGAATTTAAAAACAGATTTGGGCATTGTTCCATGCTCCAAAACATAAACTTTAAATTCATCAAGAATTATTTTTTTAAAATCTTTCTTCGTAGTTTTTTTTGCTGAAGTAGTTGTCATAGGTTTTACTAGATATTATAACCGTAACATGTAAAAGAGTGAACAGGTTTATAAAAAGACATAAAAAAACCGGAGAAGTTTCCCCGGTTGAATATTAA
>NZ_JAHEBC010000278.1:0-2132 GCF_024642405.1 Algoriphagus sp.
GGATCGACCTCCCATCACTCCATCATCAATAATTCGCCAGTCTGTTTTGGGAGAATTTTTGTCAAATTGATAGAGTAAAATAAAAGAGGACATTGCCGATATAAGGATTAAAGCTTTCACATAATGTAAAAGCACTAAAGACTATAATTGTTTGAAGTAGCTATTTTTTAATCCACTTCAAAAACTAGCTTCATGGTAATAGAAGCGGTTTTGTTTTTATCTGCTGTATTGAAAGTTCCACCCCAAGAATAGTCTTCCCCAGAATTTTGTCCAGTTATCTGGAAGATCCCCATATTAGCGGAGATCAGGTCTCCAAGATCCCCTTTGGAGTTTTCAGCAATTCTTTCAGCTCTGATTCTGGCATCTTCAGTGGCTTTTGCAATCATCTCCAATTTCAATGATTCCAGACCTGTATAATAATAGCGAGGTGCCTGCGAATAAAATGCGATTCCTTGATTCAACAATTCCGTGATTTCGCGACTGATTTTTTCAACTTTCTCTACTTCTGTAGATTCTATTTTCAGGGACTGATTTAGAGAATAACCATCAAAAGTCTGACCTAAATAGCGTCCGTCATTCGAGTAGTTTTGCTGGTATTTCGGATTTGTGTTGACAGCATTGAAAATGAGTTTTTCTGCAGGAATTCCTTTTGAAATCAAATAATCAGAAACCAGTTTTTTATCTTTTTCAAGATCTGAATATGCTGATTTTAAGTCAAAGCTTTCTCTGGTAAAATTTCCTTCCCAAACTACTAGGTCAGAAGTGAAATTACTCTCTCCTAAACCAGTCACATTAATGGTGCCCTGAGGACGGTTTCTGTTCATTACAGCATTCCCTAAAACAAAGGATGCTATGACGATGGCTAAAGCAAAGAGGATTGCCGATAGGTTTTTGTTCATAGTGCTGAAAAGTCAATCTTTGAAAATAATAATAATAACTTTCAATAATCAAAAAACCCGCCAAGTAGCGGGTTTTAGGTTAGCCTAAAGAATAATTAACATTTAATAAATTCTTTGCATATACAGCTGCTCTTTAGGATTTTCCAGATCAATAAGGTACCCGTTTACTACAGCATACTTCAACTCTCCGTCTTTAGCGAGATAGAAGTTTGGGGCTGATCCGGTAGTCCATAAGCTAGGGAATGTATCGACACTTTTTAAAACCAAAATCGGTAAATGGTGAAGCTCCTTTGGTTCTCCGTTTTTTACTTTTATGGCTAAAAATCCCTGCTTTAATAAGTCCATTGTTTTTGCTTCATCTAAATCTGAAGCATTTTCAAAAGCGGTTTCATAGACTTTCCCTTCCACAAATTCATGTCCTGTAGCATCTAGTGTTTCTTGAGCAAAGTAAACTTGCATATCCCCGAGATCATCAATTGAACCAGAAACATAATAGCTTCCGGGTATTTCAGATTCTCTTCTTCGGATGACCATGTCTATCGGATATTTATTTCCTTCTACGGTCACTAGCATTTCATTGATCATTAAATCAGCCAACTGTGAATCATTATCTGGAATCGCAAAATACTGCTCAGTAGTATATTGCTCGTATCCTTTGGTAGCGATTTGATGCAAGGCATCCAGAATAATCATGAAATTGAGTTGTCTGATATATTGTTTATCAGGATCTCCCCAAAAACCTCCTGATTCAATCAAAATGGTGCTGGTTCCCCACTTTTGGATATTATCTCCAAAAGCACGAGGTTCAAACGCATCATCATATTTCCCAACTTGTCCAGGCACCACTTTTTGTAAAACCTCGTTCATTCCTACGATGGCTTGCATCGCTCGTTTTCTTACCTCATTGATTTCGGTCTCTTTATTGTAGGCAGGTGCTAAAACAGAAATAGTGGCCTGTTTTGGAGTGCCTTCTACATTGTAATAAACTTGCTGATCGTGGAGGTTAAAGCCAAATTCTGGTTCGAAATCATCTCTGGCTTTTTTGAGAATAATTGCTTCAGGAGATATTTGAGAAATTGCATCCCTGTTCAAATCAATATCCAAACTATTTCTTCTTTTAAAATCCTCCGCACCGTCGGGATTGATCATCGGGATAAATTTGATGTTCAATTGACTTTTCAAGGTATTTCTGATCTCATCAAATTCATCTCCACTTCCTTCAAGAAAATTAAA
>NZ_JAHEBC010000278.1:2142-5170 GCF_024642405.1 Algoriphagus sp.
ACTTTCGTTTCCATGCATCTGAGACCAAAGCATTACTTTCGTTTCTCCATTCCCCCAGTCCATGCTTGAAATGCTTCTTCCATCTATAGAGTTTCCCAAAGAAGTGACATTAAATTGAGAAGCATGTTTTTGAATCAGTGGCTGAAGATCCTCATGCTTAAATCTGCGGTGTGTTATGGCAGATTCTTTAAATTTTTGGTGCGCTGACTCTAAAGTTGCGATAGAAAGTGGTTCGGTTGCATTTTTATTTGCAGTTTTACACCCAATTAGTGAAATTAAAAACAGCAAAAAAACGCTGGAATAAAAGCCTTTAGAATTACTCATTATGGTTGGATTTTCTTTGTAATGAAAAGTAAAACTAGCCAATGTCATTTAAAAAATACATTTACAAAGCTCAAAAATTCAAATAACTAATGAAGCTATCATATTTCGTTGAGGATCTTCCTTTAAAACACACCTTTACCATTGCGCACCAAAGCAGAGATATTCAAGATACCTTGATAGTCAAATTGGAAGATGATGGAATCGTGGGATTAGGAGAGTCTACGACCAATCCATTTTATGGGATGACTGTTGAAAATATGAGTGCAAGTCTGGATAAAATCCGTGATTTAGTTGAGACAGGTGAATGGGATACGCCAGAACATCTTTGGGAGTTGGGCAGGAATAATTTTATAGAAAACCCATTTGCCCAATGTGCATTGGATATGGCAGCATGGGACTTGTTTACCAAGAAAAAGGGCAAAAAACTGTATGAGTATTTAGATTTGAATCCAATAAACATTCCTACCACAAACTTTACAATTGGAATTGATACTGTCCCAAAAATGGTAGCCAAAATGAAGGAAGTACATTGGCCGATTTATAAAATAAAATTGGGTACTTCTGACGATTTGGCGATAGTAAGAGAACTTAGAAAACATACGGATGCAGTTTTTCGAATAGATGCAAATTGTGCCTGGACTGCGGAACAGGCGATTGAATATTCAAAAGAACTCCAGAAACTTGGTGTTGAATTTATGGAGCAGCCATTGGGCAAAGATGATTTGGAAGGAATGAAGGAAGTTTTCATCCATTCAAAATTACCTGTTATTGCGGATGAAAGTTGCATCGTAGAGTCAGACGTCAAAAAGTGTCACGGTTTATTCCATGGAATAAATGTGAAGCTAGTGAAAGCTGGTGGTATCACTCCCGGCCTTAGAATGATTCATGAGGCTAAGTCTCTGGGAATGAAAACCATGGTCGGATGTATGACAGAATCTTCCATTGGGATTACGGCAATAGCTCATATTGCACCATTGTTGGATTATGTGGATATGGACGGAGCGATGCTTTTAGCAAAAGACCCTGCTAGGGGAGTGATCATTACGCCTGAAAAAGCGACATTTCCAGAGGGGAATGGAATAGGAGCAAGTTTAGTGTAAGGCAAAAAAAACGGCGATGCTTCCATCGCCGCTTAGCTTTTTATTGTTCTTCACTTACAATCATTTTAAACCCTTCGCCATGAACAGTGATGATCTGAACTTTTGGGTCGTCTTTCAGAAGTTTTCTGATTTTACTTAAGTAAACATCCATACTTCTTGCGTTGAAGTAGCTGTCATCCCCCCAAATTTGCTTTAAAGCATGACTTCGGTTTACAAGCTTGTTGATTTCAGATGCCAAAAGCCGAATCAACTCATTTTCTTTAGAAGTAAGTTTGTGCTTTCCCTTTGGACCTTCTAGGTATTGCTCATCATAATGAAGAACTAAATCACCAAAATTATAGATTTTTAAAGGGCTGATTTCAGTACTTTTTTGAGTTCTTCTTAAAATGGCAGTTACCCTAAGAAGCAATTCTTCCATACTGAATGGTTTTGTGATGTAATCATCTGCACCGATTTTTAACCCTTCTATGATGTCATCTTTCTGGTTTTTAGCAGTGAGAAAAAGCACCGGAAGGTCTTCTTGTACTTTTTTAATCTCTTTTGCCAGAGTAAAACCATCTTTCTTTGGCATCATAATATCCAAAAGGCATAGATCATATTTATCCTTTTTGAATTTGTTCCAGCCTTCTTCACCATCTCTACATAGAGTGGGTTCATAGCCTTTCATTTCTAAATATTCCTGTAGAATATCGCCCAAGTTTGGATCGTCTTCGACGACTAGTAGTTTAGCTTTGCTCATTGCTTTTTGGGTAAGTTTATGGTGAACGTTGTACCTTTTCCAACTTCACTTTCCACTTGAATGCCTCCTTGGTGTGCTTCAAGCATGGTTTTCACATAAGATAATCCTAACCCAAAACCTTTCACATCGTGAACGTTTCCAGTAGGAACTCTATAGAATTTATCAAAAATCTTCTTTTGGGCATCTTTAGTCATCCCAATTCCATTATCCTCAATTTTTACAATGAATTGATCATAATCTTCAAAAGCCTCGACTTTAATTTTCGGAGCATTTGGAGTATACTTTATTGCATTGTCTAGCATATTGTTAAAAATATGGGTCAGATGGAAAGCATCACCTTCTATAGTAGGGTTTTTTAGCCTATCCTTTAACTCTAAGTTTCCTCCCTTATTTTCAACTTGAAGACTAATATGTTGCATATTTGATTCCAATAATTCGCTTAGGTTCAGTGGTTCTATTTTTAATTTGAAGTCTTGCTTATCAAGAGCTGCAGCTTGTAAAACCTTTTCCACTTGTGCTGTTAATCTTTTATTTTCATCTTTTATGATACCTAAATACCGTTTTCTGAATTTATCTTGAGTGGATAGTTCAGGATCTTGGAGTGCTTCCACTGCAAGGCTTACTGTTGCTAACGGAGTTTTGAACTCATGGGTCATATTGTTGATAAAATCATTTTTGGTATCCGAAAGAGCCTTTTGTCGGATAATGACTTTTATAGCGTAGATGAAGCAGAAAATTATGACCCCAATAAAAACAATAGAACTGGAAATAGGAGCCCAAACTTGTTTTATGACATGATAGTTTTTTTCAGGAAAGAAGATGTAAAGGAAGTTATCTTTACCTAAAATATCATTTGGGAATAACT
>NZ_JAHEBC010000279.1 GCF_024642405.1 Algoriphagus sp.
AAGTGAATGAGTTTGGAGGATCTTTAGAAGCTATCAATACGGCATATCTTGCTGATCAAAAAGCTTCCCCAGCAGCAGCTTCTGATTCTGTTTCTACAGAAAATTTGTCCCCTGAAGATTCTTTAAGAAATGCATTGGAGGCACAATTGGATCAAATCGATCCTATGAATCCTAATGCCGGAACTTCCCCTATTTTCAGTTTGCTTAAGGCAAATTACGGATTGGTTTACGATGTAAGAGATACTGTAACAATAAACAGAATCTTAAAAAGGGACCAGTACAAAGCAATGCTACCAAAGGACATCAAATTACTCTGGGCTGTAAAGCCTCAGGCACTTGAAGATGGAACAGAAGCTTTGGAACTTTATGCAATCAAAATTCCGAGAGGATCAGATCAAGCTCCTTTGGAAGGTGATGTAGTAACTGATGCTCGTCAAGTATTGGATCAAACATCTAGACCTGCGGTTTCTATGCAAATGAATGCAGATGGTGCTAGAAAATGGAGAAAATTAACAGCCGATAACGTAGGCCGAAGAATAGCTGTTGTACTTGACGACTATGTATATACCGCGCCTGTAGTAAATGGTGAAATCCCAACAGGACAATCTGAGATTTCAGGAAATTTCTCCTTATTAGAGGCACAGGATTTAGCAAATATCCTTAAGTCTGGATCTCTTCCTGCTCCAACCCAAATTGTAGAAGAAAGCATTATTGGTCCAACTTTGGGTAAAGAAGCTTTAAATCAGGGTCTGATTTCAATGGTTGCAGGTCTTGCAATTGTGGTTCTCTTTATGGTTGCTTACTATGCTAAAGGTGGATTGGTTGCAATCGCAGCATTGGTTTTCAATATCTTCTTCATCTTGGGTATTTTGGCACAGCTTCAATCTTCTCTGACTTTGCCAGGTATTGCAGGTATTGTATTGACTATCGGTATGTCCATTGATGCGAACGTTTTGATTTTTGAACGTATCAAGGAAGAACTCCAAAATGGCGTAGGGCTTATTGCAGCGATCAATGCAGGTTACAGCAAAGCATTCTCAGCGATTCTTGACTCTAACGTAACAACTTTCTTAACTGGTGCTATTCTCTATGCCTTAGGTCAAGGTCCTGTAAAAGGATTTGCAATTGTATTGATGATAGGTATTGCTTGTTCATTCTTCTCAGCGGTATTTATTACAAGAGTAATTGTCTCTTGGATGAGCAAGAAAGGAGATAAGAGTTCTATTAGTTTTGCGACTCCATTTGCAAAAAATGCTTTAAGTTCTTTGAATATCGACTTCCTAGGAAAAAGGAAAGTTGCTTATCTGATTTCTACTGGAATTATCATAGTAGGTTTAGCTATTGCAGGCATCAACGGATTAAAGTTTGGAGTTGATTTTACAGGAGGTAGATCATACATCGTTGCATTTGCTGAGCCTGTTGCAGCTTCAGAGTTGAAAACGGGACTTGATGGTGAGTTTGATGGTTCTGTAGAGGTGAAGACCTATGGTGCTACCAATGTTTTGAAAGTAACTACTTCTTATTTGGTTAATGAAGATGATGATGCTTCAAATAAAGAAGTAGAATCTAAAGTAAAAGAAGGGATTGCTAATGTGATGGGCTTCGAGTTCAGTGAAAATGCTGAAGACCTTGCCTCTAATCAATTTGCAATCACTGGTTCCTCTAAAGTAGGTGCTACAGTAGCAGATGATATCAAAGCCTCATCAGGTGAGGCTATGATTGCTGCTTTGATAGCAATCTTCCTTTATATCCTGTTGAGATTCCGTAAGTGGCAATTCTCTTTGGCATCTATTATTGCATTGATTCATGATACTTTGTTCGTAATCGCGGCTTTTGCAATTGCAAGCGCATTTGGAGCCACCTTCGAGATTGATCAAGTGTTTATTGCAGCTGTCTTGACAGTCATCGGTTATTCTATCAATGATACTGTAATTGTATTTGATAGAATCAGAGAGAATATAGAAAACAGAGGAACTCATAGATTGGTAAAAGTATTTAACGATGCTATCAACCAGACTTTAGGAAGAACTTTGATTACTTCATTTACTACATTAATTGTGATTATTGTGTTGTTGGTATTTGGAGGTGAGGTGTTGAGAGGCTTCTCTTTCGCATTATTCATAGGAATCTTGGTTGGTACTTATTCCTCAGTATTCATTGCAACCCCAATTGTTGTAGATTTAATGAAGAGAGAAATAGACCATGAAGAGGTAAAAGAATCCAAGAAATTGGCATAAATCCAAATCAACTACCATTTAAAGGAGCGGGAATTAACTCGCTCCTTTTTTATTGTCTAAAAGGCTAAAAAAAATCTTATCTTTTGAAATTATTTTATAGTATGAAATCAATTTTAAACTTAACGAACATCATTTTTACATGAAAATTTCAAAAGAGGACTTCGAGTCAATGAAAGCCAAGTATGACAAAGAAGTTAAAAAAGGCAAGCCAGCCAAAGACAATAAAGGAAAGGACAAAACAGATCAAACGAATTGGATTTTTTTTAACAGAGAAACTTTAGAAGGGCTTTTGGCGAAAGCTGATAAAGATCCAAAAAAAGGAGGCATTCAGTTTTACATCACTGAATACACAGAAGAGGTTGCAGCTAAATATCATCCAAAAGAAGTAGAACAATTAACCGGTGCATTGACCATCGTCATGAGACCAGCAAATCTAGATCAAAACAATCTGACTCTGAACAATCCTGAAGAGGACTACCAAAATGATGGTGTCTTATGTCCTCCTTTCTGTGATCCCGAACCTACCAACTCCTAATAATGGATAGTAAATTCTGGGATGCCTATGTTAATTATTATACAATCACCATAGATTGTTTATTGATCATAGGAATATATTTCTTTCTAAAATTACCTAAGGAAAAAAAAGCCAATAGTACCTATTGGCTTCCTTTATTAATTATAGGTTTTTCCGTTTTTTATGAAGCTTTTGGAGCTTATGCTAATTACAATTTTGAATTTAAAAAAGCAGTCAATGCCTTTCTAGGAAATACTGAAAACCCAAAATATAACATTTGGATATATAATATTACCAACAAACAAATTTCCACTTTACTTAATTTGTTATTGATAAAAAAATTAATTGAGCCAACCAAGAAGATATATTTAAGATGGATGATCATATTTTTCATTATGGTGGCCATCATATTACAACTTACAGGTGTTGAACCTTTATATTTAAATCAGCCCATTATTGCCGTCATGGCCGCAAGTATGATATTAATTGGGAGTGGTCTTTATTTTATAGGATTGATCAGCAATGAACAATATTTAAATTCTAAACCAATCCATTTAATTTCGTTTTGGTTAATGACTTTTCTGCTATTCACCTATTCTTTAACCTATATTAATTCTGTAGCACGCATCTATATTTATGAGATTAACCCTCAAATAGCATTGAGTTTAGCTCATATTGATAGAATCCTTGGGATTTTTCTCAGGTTAACTCTCCTTTTGATTATTATTTCGCCAATGCTTCCTAAAGTTTTTAACAAAGAACCATCCTTCGAGTTTAAATCATCTAAAAAACCGGGAAAAGCATCCGATTTATCTTCCCAAATTTGATGATTATTCTAGGAGGATATCAAGACTGTAAAGCTTTGACTAAAGACCCAAAGTAAAAGTGATGGATGAAAGATTGATTGAAGCCTTTTTTACTGCCTATCCGCAATACACCATTCCACCTGATTTGCTCCTCCTGATTGGAATAGTTGTTTTTATAAAATTGCCAAAGGAAAAAAAAAGGAATATTCACTTTTTGCTTCCTTTTGTAATTCTGTGCTTCACCGTTTTTTATGAAAACCTGGGAAGTTACACGAACTACAATTATGAGTTCAAAAGATCAGTAAACGCATATTTAGGAAATTCCGAGTATCCTAAGTTCAATCTCTGGCTTTTTAACGTAGCTAAAAGACAGGTAGGTACTATTCTTTATTTAATGCTGATCAAGTCATATGTAAGACCTTTCAAAAGAAGGGTTATCAATTGGTTGATTTTTATTTTTATAGTGATGGCATTAATACTACAACTTTCAGGTATTGAGCCCATTTATTTGAACCAACCTATCATCTTTGCCATCGGGGCAAATATGATCTTATTTGGAAGCGCTTTGTATTTTACCGACTTGATTACCCTTCCCTCATATCTAAAAAGCAATCCATTGAGATTAGCTTCATTCTGGCAAATGACCGCTCTTATATTCACGTTTACCTTAAGTTACATCAGCTCTGTGGCGTTAATTTATCTCTATGAAGTCAATCCAATATTAGGTGCTGCGCTGCAATCAATAGGGATTTATATGGGGATTTTAACTTTAGCAATTTTGACAATTAGTATTGCTTCTCCATTGCTTCCGAATATATTTGATAAAGAACCATTTTTTCAATCCGCATAAATGTTCACAAAAATTGATCGAAAAAAAATATTATCATGGATTTAGAAAGAAACTGATTAATCAACAGACAAAACTCAGCAATGGGAAATGGATAGCAGATTTATAGAGGCATTTGGAGGCTGGTATTTGGTTATCCTTGATGTTTTGTTGATAGTGGGAGTCATATGTTTCTTTCGATTGCCCAAAGTAAAAAGAGTCAACAGCTACTATTGGCTTCCTTTTTTGATTTTGGCTTTTACATTCGTATATGAAAATATCGGGGCTTATACGAATTATAACTTTGAGTTTAATAAAACTGTAAATGCATTTTTGGGAAATCCTGAAAACCCCAGATATAATCTTTGGCTTTTTAACATAGCTAATAAACAAATCTCTACTATTCTTTATCTTTTTTTAATAAAATCATGGATAGAATCATCCAAGAAAAAATACATCAATTGGATGATTATCCTTTTTATTATTGTTGCATTGATTCTTCAATTGACTGGAATCGAACCGCTTTATTTAAATCAACCTATTATTTTTGCGATGGGCGCAAATATGATTCTGCTTGGTAGTGGTCTTTATTTTATAGGTCTAATAACCAATGATAAATATTTAGAAACTACTCCCTTCAGACTCGTTTCTTTCTGGCAGATGACATTTATTCTATTTACATATTCATTGACCTATATTAATTATGTTGCTGTCTTATACCTCTTTGAGATCAATCCTCAACTTGGAAGGAGTATAGCCT
>NZ_JAHEBC010000280.1 GCF_024642405.1 Algoriphagus sp.
CTTGATGCAATTCTTCTTTTGTTCTTCCTTTCCGTTCTACTTTGGTGACATAGTGAGGATAAACCGAAGCGAAAGACATTTTCGCAATTTTCTCATCGTGATGGCTGGTGCTGCTCATGTTATTTACTGAATTGGTTTGAAATACAAGTTATTTCAAAGGAATTAATTTTTCTGAATTTTCATTCAATTTCCTTATTATATCTGATAGAAGATGTTGGTGACAAACCTGTTAACTTGTAATTGCTCCTAACAGTTGCTTTGACCATTGACGAACAAAATTGTTCGGTGAAATAGTCTTATAAAGTAGTATTGTCTTCAAATTAGGCTGTTTTGAGGGCTAGAATATGGCATAGAACTGGATGATAAATAGAAAGAAAAGTTTCAGGTAGCTCTAATTTAGACTAACTTCTATTCTAGATTGTCTGAATTTCTAATACATTGATTTTGAAAACCAACCCAAAATAAATGCATCCATAATTACACAATTAACAAAAACTAAAATGAGTCATATCGCCATTCCAATTCCGACTTTTCCTGGTAAGCAGGATATTGAAATCCAAGTTATCATCAACAATGAAGTGAAGTCACTCCACTATAAAGTAGAATTATTTTACTGGGAAGACTGCGCCAATCCTCAAGGTCATCGAGCAGACTGTATTTCAGATATGTTAGCTCATCACGATCCAAACTGGACAGTTTATTACATTGGTGCACCAACCGATAAATTTGTACCCATTACCTTTGTAAACAAGGAAAGCAAAAAGTGGATGCAGGTTCGTTAGTTGAAAATGGAAATTTAATCTTGCGACCTTTTTAGCTGAGTGTTGATTTTAAATTCCTATTAAGAAGGATGCATACCATTGAACCTTTCTATAGCTGGCGAAATTTATACATCGCATCTGAAGATTCGAGATCTCCATTTTATGGATATCAAAACAGTGAGGTCTATTTTACGGATCGGATTTATAATTATACCATTCATCCGCAATGGGACAACATAGGAAGTGAAACACTTTTTTTGAAAGTTCTTTATGTGGATTATAAAGATGGATATGCCATCATAGAACTTTTTGGAGAATGGAATGATCTCCTGAATAATGATATCATGACTCTCAAACGAGATGTTATAGAATTGATGATAGCAGAGGGGATTAATAAATTTATTTTGATTTGTGAAAATGTATTCAATTTTCATGCAGATTTAGATTCTGATGATTATTACGCCGAATGGCAAGATGAATTGGAAGAAGGTTGGATTGCTGTTTTAAACTTAAGAGATCAGGTCTTGACCGAAATGAGTAAATACAATATCGATCAATACTTGGTCATGGGAGGGAAGCTTGACGATGTGGCTTGGCGAACGAAACATCCGAAATTACTTTTTAAACAAATTGATGAATTGGTAATAAGACGGTTGGGCTTTTAAGAATTAGTATTTTGCCCGCAAACGAACAAAATCGTCCGAGATATTTTGATTGAATATCTCATAATCCCTTGAATTAGGCTGTGGAGACTGATTTTTTTATGGCATAATAGTAGAAATAGGTTTTAGATGATTTATCCAACCATCTTATGAAAAACTCAAAATTATTTCTAATAGCATTATCATTTGCATTGTTTTTTGCTTCAGTTCAACAATCTAATGCATTCGCTATTTCTGAACCATACCTTACAAAGGAATTCACCCTTACTGGAAAAGGGAATTTAGAGGTTGAAACTTCAGGTGCCAGCGTGGCGGTAAATGGAGTGCCAGGAAACCAAGTAATTGTAGAAATGTACGTGAAAAGAAATGGGAGAGAGATCGATTCCAAAGATCCAGAAGTAGAAGAATTACTTGAAAATTTTCAATTGGATATTTCAAAAAGTGGAAATACGATTTCGTTGAAAGTGAAGAGGAAAAACAATAATGATTGGAGGAGAGGTGATAATTTGAATCTTTCTTTTAAAGTCCAAGTACCAACTGAAATTTCATCTTCATTTCAATCCAGTGGAGGTTCCATTTCTATGGATAGCATAGAAGGAGAACAAATTATTTCAACAAGCGGTGGAAGTATCAAAGTAGCAAATGCAAGTGGAAGCATCGTTTCCAAAAGTTCAGGCGGATCTTTTAATTTAAATGATTTTGACGGGGAAGTGGATGTTCAATCCAGTGGGGGATCTGTGAAAATCGATGGATTAGAAGGAAAATTGAAAATCAATACATCAGGAGGAAGTGTAACACTAGAAGATATCTCTGGGAGCATTGATGCCAATACAAGTGGTGGTTCTATTAAAGCTAGACTTTTAGGAATTGATGAAGATTTGTCTTTTAGAACTTCGGGAGGTAGCATTACTGCTATGGTTCCTGCTGATTTAGGTTTGAATCTAGATTTACGGGGAGGCCGAGTTAATTCTAAACTTTCCAATTTTGATGGAGAAATCAAGAAAGATTTGATTGCAGGTAAAATAAATGGTGGAGGCTATTTGCTTTCGATGCAAAGTTCTGGAGGAAGCATCAATCTAGAGTTTATTGATTAATTCAAGTCCAATATTTTTTATTATTTCTATTTAATAATCAGCTTACTATGTGGAAAAACTACCTGAAAATTGCCTGGAGAAATATCACTAGAAGTAAAGGATATGCCTTTATCAATATTGCCGGTTTGGGAATCGGAATGGCGGCATCTATCCTAATTCTGATTTGGGTTCAATTTGAGCTTTCTGTGGATCGGTTTCATGAAAATTCGGATCGAATTTATGCAATATGGAGAACCACGGAGATAGAAGGTGAGCCAATTTCATGGGATTATACCCCTGCACCCTATGCTCCCACCTTGAAAGAAAACTTTCCGGAGGTGGAGGAAACTGCTAGAATGACAGAGTGGGATCCCATGATTATGGCTGTTGGGGAAAACAAATTTTCTGAACAACCGACTTTTACAGACCCTGGATTTTTTGAAATCTTTAGTTTTGAAATAGTGGAGGGTGATCCAGTGGAAGCCTTGACTGCTCCCGATAATATTGTTTTGACGGAATCTCTGGCAAAAAAACTTTTTGGCGAAACATCTGCTTTAGGGAAATCAGTTAGGGTCGAGGATCAATTAGATTTTGAGGTAAAAGCGGTGATCAAAGATCTTCCCGAGAATACCTCATTTAATTTTACTGCCTTTCTTCCTTTCAAGAAATTGGAGGCTATGGGATGGGTGGATGATTTTTGGGGAAATAACTCCATGAGAACCTTTACCATGCTTGCAAAAGGATCTGATATCGAGCTTTTTAATGAAAAGTATGCTGACTTTTCTAAAACCTATGGTGGTTTGGATGAAGAAATTTCAGACTTTCTATTCCCAGTCAAAGACCTACACCTTTATTCCAAATTTGAGAATGGACAATCAGTGGGAGGAAAGATTGAACTGATCCGAATGTTTGGAATAGTATCCGTAATTGTGCTGATCATTGCAGGTATTAATTTTGTCAATCTCAGTACTGCACAAAGTGAAAAACGCTCAAAGGAGGTTGGAATCCGGAAAATTTCTGGAGCCGGAAAAAGCATGTTGATTCGACAGTTTTTGTCTGAATCCATTTTGATAGCCCTATTTTCCTATCTCCTGGCTTTGCTGATTATATCTCTTTCATTTCCTTGGTTTACCAATTTGATTGGGCAGGAATTGATCAATCCTTTTTACCAACCGTATTTCTGGATTTTGTCTATCGTTTATATCCTTTTTATTGGGGTTTTAGCAGGGAGCTACCCCGCGTTTTTAATGAGTTCATTTAATCCTACGGTCATTTTCAAACCAAAAATGGGAGTCAAAAGAAGCCTTGGGATCAAACCTAGAGAAGTTTTAGTGGTATTTCAATTTGCTGTGGTAGTAGGATTGATTTCCAGTGTGTGGATTATCCGGGATCAAGTGCTGTATGTTCAAAATCGAGATATGGGGATAAATGAGGCGAATTTGATTTTCCATCAGGTTACTGAACCTATGAGAAAAAACAAATTGGCCATGAGAAATGAGCTCTCGGCTCTCCCTGAGGTGGAAAGTGTCAGTTATACATTTTCTCCATTGACGGAAATTTACAGCGATACGAATATGATGGATTGGCAAGGTAAGGATCCAGATTATAGACCCGCTATGTACAGAATGGGATCAGATGCCGACTTGGTCAAAACTGCTGGCATGGAACTGATAGCGGGAAGAGATATAGATGTATTTACCTATGCGAGCGACAGTATGGCAGCCATAATAAATGAAAAAGCAGCTGAAATAATAGGCTTTGTTGACCCAATTGGCCAAGTCATCAAAGATGATGGTATGGAGTTCACCGTAGTGGGAGTGGTGAAAGATTTTATTATGGAGTCCCCATTTGAGGAAGTGAAGCCTATAGTGGTTATGGGTCCAAAAAGAAATCTGAATTTTATCCATATTCGTTTAAAGACTGGGCAAAATATGGCAAATTCGATAGCAAGTGTAGAACAGGTTTTTGCGAAATTCAATACAGGTTATCCTTTTGAATATAAGTTTGTAGATCAGGTTAATGAACAAAAATTTCAATCCCAAAAAAGAATTGCTTCGCTGACTTCCTTATTCTCTGGATTAGCAGTAGTGATTTCCTGCATGGGACTATTTGGATTGGCTACTTATATCGCCGAACGAAGAAAAAAAGAAATTTCAGTAAGGAAAGTAATGGGAGCCACTGTTTCCAGTTTGGTGGCTTTGCTTTCATCAGAATTTAGTAAACTGGTTTTGGTTTCAATTATCATTGGCATTCCAGTTTCTTGGTATTTTATGAGCGGCTGGCTGGACACATTTGACTACAGGACGAATATAAATTGGACTGTTTTCTTATGGACGGGTGGATTGACACTTTTGATTGCTTTATTAACCGTGAGTTCCCAAGCTATCAAAGCAGCTTTGGTAAATCCTGCAAAAACACTAAAAAGTGAATAAAAAAAGGAGAAAAGCTTTCATTAAATTCTGAAAGCTTTTCTCTGTTAATATATGCTAGGTTGATTTAGAAAAACCTCAATTATTGACTTTATAAATAGGGGCTGGGTTTTTTCCCAAACGAGGGTCTCGATCGATTACCTTTACATTCGACTTACTCGATGTATCCCAAATAATACTTTTGGAAATCTCTTCTGTTTCATTATACCAAACC
>NZ_JAHEBC010000281.1 GCF_024642405.1 Algoriphagus sp.
ATAGAACTATTCAATCCAAAGTCACAATAAATTTAGAAGAACTAGATCCTGGTTTTATCATCCATCCTTTTGCTGACCAGGAAGATAAAAAAGCCTATTTTATCAAAGCCAACAATTATCTGAATATCCAATTAGATAATTCATTTGAAAAAGATGAATTGCCGGAATGGGCTAAAATCAGGCTGGGAAATGATCCTATACTATCTCCTGAAGAATTAAAATCTTTGCTTTGTAAACAACCACAGGCTATTCAAAATCCTGAGCATGACGAAAGTCAAGACAAAATGCATTTTATGCATTTGGTTGAAATGGGTGTGCAGGCCATTCTGGATGGAAAAATGGAAAAAGTAGTGCCTGCAAGAACGAAACGCATAGAAATTCCTGGTGATTTCAACTTGAGCTTAACCCTTTTAAGCCTGATGAACACCTATCCTTTGGCGTTTATTAATTTCTTCCATATTCCCCAAGTAGGAACTTGGATTGGTGCTTCCCCAGAGATATTAATTGAAACAAAAGGAGATATATTTTATACCATGTCTCTTGCTGGAACTCAACCAGCAGTGGGTGACAATCCATTAAAAACTGTTGCCTGGACCCAGAAGGAAATTGAAGAACAAGCACTAGTCAGCCGATATATAGTTTCTTGCCTGAAAAAAATCCGATTGAGAGAATATGAAGAACATGGGCCAAAAACAGTGATCGCAGGTAATTTATTGCACTTAAGATCTGACTTCAAAATTGACATGCAAGCCACAGGTTTTCCTCAATTAGGATCCATTATGTTGGATTTATTACATCCCACTTCAGCTGTTTGTGGAATGCCCAGAAAGGAATCTCATGAGTTTTTACAAGCTTATGAAGGTTTTGATCGTTCTTTTTACGCAGGCTTTATCGGACCAGTAAACATTCAGGATCAAACATCTATCTATGTCAACTTAAGAACTGCATCTCTGTCTGAAAAACAAGCAATTTTATATGCCGGTGCTGGTGTAACAGAAGATTCTGATCCAGAAAAAGAATGGGAAGAAACTGAGCTTAAATGTCAGATCATTGGTAAATTCATTCAAAATCCAAAAGTTTGATCCTGTCACATATTACCGAATTAGTAGCCATTTGTGCCAAAAAAGGCATTAAAAATGTCATTTTATCACCAGGTTCTCGCTGTGCCCCTCTTACACTATCATTTGCAAGACATCCCCAAATTCATACTAGGACAATTTCCGATGAGCGTTCAGCAGCTTTTATAGCTTTAGGAATGGCCCAACAATTAGAGGAACCAGTGGCCTTGGTTTGCACGAGTGGATCTGCTACCCTAAACTATTTTCCTGCTATTGCAGAAGCATATTTCCAACAAATACCTTTATTGATCTTAACATCAGACCGACCAAAAGAATGGATTGATCAATATGATGGGCAAACTATTTTTCAAGAGGAAGTATATGGAAAGCATGTCAAAAAGAGTTTCCAATTCCCAAATTTTATAGCAACTCCAGATGATCAATGGCTTGCTAGTAGAGTAAGTAATGAGGCAATAAATTTGGCAAAGGAATTTCCAGCAGGTCCTGTTCATATTAATATTCCTTTAAAAGAACCATTTTATCCTGTTAAAGAGGAGCAAATCATATTTCCCGATAAACCACGGGTTTTCAATCAAGCAAAAAGTTATTCTCAACTTACAGAAGAATCTTTGATGAAGCTTAAAAGCAGATTGGAATCAGTAAATCGAATTTTAATAATCGCGGGGCAACAAAGACCTAATATTCAGATTCAAGAGCAACTTATTAAACTTTCAGCTTCGCATCAGGTAGTTATTGTGACAGATACTATTAGCAATTTACAATCTGATTATAGTATCAATCTTCATGACCATTGGTTAAATTCTGATGTAATCTCAATTGACTTAAAACCTGATTTAATAATCAGTTTTGGCAAGTCTATTATTTCAAAAGCCTTAAAATTATTTCTTAGGAAAACTGATGCATCACATTGGCATATACAGCCTGACGGTAAAGCAAAAGACACATTCCAAAAATTGACTCGAACCCTTCCAACTTCTCCCTATACTTTTTTTGGATGGCTGAAAAATAATTTAAAACCTCAAAATGCTGAATTCTATAAGTCTTGGCATGGACTGGAACAAAAAATAAAAGATCATCTACCCTTAATTCTAGAATCTGAGGCATTTGGTGAATATTCTGCCTTAAAAATTGTCTTAGAAAAAATTCCTAATTCATCAAAAATCCATGTTGCAAACAGCATGTCTGTCAGATATCTAAATCTTCTTGGAAAAAGAAATCAAGAAATAATTTGCAATAGAGGAACAAGTGGAATTGACGGGTCAAATTCAACCGCAGTAGGATGTACTTTTACCACCAAGGAACTTGTTACATTAATCACCGGTGACCTAGCTTTTTTCTATGATAGAAATGCTTTTTGGCATAATTATACTATGCCAAATCTTCGAGTTATACTTTTAAATAATCATGCTGGTGGAATATTCAGGATGATTGATGGTCCAAAAAATCAGCCTGAATTGGAAGAATTTTTTGAGACAAAACAAAATCTCAACGCTCAGCATCTAGCTACCGAATATGGATTTTATTATTCTAAAGTGATCAATAAAGAAGAACTAAATAACTCTTTAAAAGATTTTTACTCAGAATCTCTTCATCCGAAAATTTTGGAAATAGAAACCTTGAGTGAAAGCAATGCCCAAATTTTAAAAACGATTAAAGAAAGAGTTTTAGAAGTCTTGAAGTCAAAGTAAAAACTGACTAATCTTCCTGAAAAACTCTTATATAATCTACTTTCATTTCCTGAGGAAAAACAGTAGATCCATCAGGACTACCAGGCCAGATTCCTCCAACTGCCACATTAAATATAAAGAACATTGGTTTATGGAATTCATCTAAACCTGCTGGAGTAATATCAATCACATGATACTCTTCTCCATCTAAAAGCCAAACAATCTTTTCTGGGTCCCATTCAATGGAAAACACGTGGAATTCGTCATTAAATATTCCAGTTGAAAGCTTCGTACTGCCTCCATAATTGGCATAACTTCCACCATTGTCCCAGTGAACTGTTCCATGTATTGTTTTATCACGATCTTCTGTAGACCCTCCTACCAATTCCATGATATCAATTTCCCCACATCTAGGCCAACTTACTTCATCGATATTTTCTCCTAACATCCAAAGAGCAGGCCAAAGACCTTGACCTTTGGGAAGAATAGCCCGAATATCAATTCTACCATAAGTAAATGATTGTTTTCCTTTGGTGATTAACCTTGAAGAAGTGTATTGCTTACCTCCCATACTTTCTCTCTTAGCAGTAATTATCAGATTCCCTTCAGCTACAGAGGTATTTTCTTTCTTGTAATATTCTAATTCCTGATTCCCCCAACCACAAAGTTCAGGACAACCATCTCCAATTTCAAAAGTCCAATCCTCCGAAATCGAAGAGGAATTAAATTCGTCTGACCATACTAGTTTATAGCCCTCATAGGATTCTGGACTAGTGTATCCTGAATTTGGATCCAAGCCCAAAGATGCCGCATTCATATTTATAAGCTTTGTATTTACCACAAAGATAGTTTCCGTCGAATGGGCTTGAACTACAATAGAATAGTCTCCTTTTTCAGTGTAGGTAAAAGTTGCTGAATTTCCATCTACTCTTTTTGGAACTTCACCTGGAGTTCCAAAACTGATTTTAAAAAAACTTGCATTTGTTGCGGAAAAAGTAGCCCTCACTTCTCCATCACCTAATTTTTCTACTTCGGTTACAAAGTTGGTGATAGTCTCAATCTTATCGTCAACCTCTTCACTACCAGAACAAGACGCTAATAGAAAAATACAAAAGAGAACAAAAAGGCTTTTTTTAATAACTTCCATTTATCGGATTTTTTGAATTAAAAATTAATATATAATCTAAATCCAAAAAATCATAAAATGTTTATTCTCAAACAGAAAAATCAGGAGAATTTACTCTCCCAATTTTTTGAATTAAATAAACCATCAGTCCTATCTGAAGTAATTCAGCCAAGGTCCAAGGGATTAATGCCAAAAATACACCTATCCCGCTGAACATTAATACTCCTGCTACCACCGTCAGTCCACCGATTACCATTCCCATTGATGAAAAGGCATTTTTGTAAGCTAAAAATCCAAAGCCAATTAAAACATAGCAAAAACCGAAGGAACTTACTTTAACTAGGTAATAATCATCTAAAGAAAATATTGATGAATTTAATGCCACCATATCTGCCAAGTACCAAATAATTGAAGCCACAATCATTATCCAGAAGCTGATTTTTAAAAGCTGATTTGGGAAAAGATTTGAAATTTTAAGCCAACCTATTCCAAAAACTACGTATCCGAAGAAGGAAATTGATTTTGCCGCAATAAAGCCTAATAGTCTAATTGAATACTCTCCCGACAAATACTCACCTTCCATAGCAATTTCAAAAATCGAAGCAAAAAAGTAGAGTATTCCACCTGCCATGGCTAAATACAAAATGGAAGGAACAGACTTTTTATTTTCCACTTCCCTTGTCTCATAGTTTTCTCGAATTCCCAAAGCTTCAAACAAAGCCTTAATAGTATAGCTCCTTGGAGTCACCTCCCCTGCCTCTATCCGCTGTATCGTACGGACATTCAGGTTACACATCTCTACTAACTCTTCCTGAGTCAATCCTTTTGCCTTTCTCATTTCAGAGATTTTCTTGCCAAGTTCTGGTTGTTTCATTTTATATAAGTTTTGATTAACCATGGCAATTTCTCTGATTGATTTTTGATAAAGGCCGAAATAGACTCGGTTTTAACCCGACATTTGCCCGACATTTGGGTAGTTGGCTAAAATAAGAGTTTTGGACCACAATCCCTTTTCAAACTGCATCCTACATTTTGTCTTTTTGGAATCCACTTTTACGGAATTCAAAAACCAAATTATCCTCATTGATACTTAATTGGTAACATATTTAATTTGAGTAAAATAAGTAGCAATACAATTGCTATGGTCCCGATACCCGCGATGCTATTAAAAAAATTTTGGGTCTGGTCTTGGTTTGAAATTAGTTTTTCCCCTGCCAAAAAGAGTAAATACCCTATGATTCCGCCAGTG
>NZ_JAHEBC010000282.1 GCF_024642405.1 Algoriphagus sp.
TTTGTGGCCGGTTGTTTCCGAGGTGACAATTAAATCAAAATATTGATCCAAACCGGATGATTTCATTTTCTTCGCCTGAGATTCATTAAAACCATTTGTAATCACATGCAGCGGATATTTGGCTTTCAGATAAGTCAGAATTTCTTTCGAATGTGGAAATAAGTGAGGCTTTGAAGAAGTTCTATGCATAAAATCCTCCTCGAATGGTAAAGGAACAGAATCCTCTGAAGCTCCAGCATGTGCAAAAATCCTCCTAAATCTTTCAATCCGGAGATTATGCTTATCTATTTTTCCCACATTGTATAGATCCCATAATTGGAAATTAACATGGTGAAAAGATTTAAAGAATGTATCAAAAGTGGGTATACCTAATTCCTGAAGAGTATAAATTTCATAAAGTTCTGAAAGTGACTCATTGACATTTCGATCGTAGTCCCAAAGGGTATGGTCAAGGTCGAAAAAGATATGTTTGTAATTTTTCAAAGTATTAACGTCGGTATTGATTATTCTGAATTTTATTAATTGCTAGTTCACGATTGGATTTCAAGATTTCGAAAGTTTCTTGATCTCTGATTAAGCTTGGATCTTTTTGTATAAACTTATATACAGCCTGAAAGATTTCAAGATATTCTTCTAGGATGTAATAAAACATCCATTGGTCTACTCTCCTGCTTCCAAGCAATCCAGCATTCTTTAAGTAAATCAAATGTCGACTTGTTTTTGTTTGGGTAAAATCCAGAATATGCTCTAAATCAGAAATTGACAATTCTTTATTTAGCATCAATAAATGAATAATTCTAACTCTAGAGTCTTCAGAAAGTGCCTTAAATATTCGGAGTCCGTAATTTAAACTTATATTTTTGAGTCTCATTTAGTAAGTTTTAACTCAGTTTATGCTGGTAAAATAAAAAATCAACCGAAATTAGGGTATAATCGCATTCGATTTGCCAACCTTTCGTGTTTTAATAAGTTAATTTATTTGTGAATAATTCAATTATACTTCGATCTTCAATTATTTTCCTGCTGGGATTCTTTTTTTCAGTGCAGTTTGTTTCTGCCCAAGATAAACAGGAAAGAAAGGTTGTTCAGCTGTCAGGTATAATTCTAAACGCCGACAGTACAGATGCAGTGTCAGGGGTAAATGTTTACGTTCCAAAAAAAGGAAGAGGAACGAGTAGTGGTAGATTCGGGTACTTTTCAATGCCTGTTCTAGAAGGTGATAGTGTGGTCTTCAGTTTTATTGGATTAAAGAGACAAACTTTTAAAGTTCCTGATAATGTCGAGAATGATAGAATAAGTTTGATTTTAACCATGGAAGTGGATGAAATTGCTTTGGCAGAAATCGAGGTTATGCCCTATCCCACTGAGGAAGAATTCAAACAGGCTGTCATTGCCATGAATGTAGTGGATCCTATGTCGATCAGTCGTGCAAATATGAGCCCTGAAATGCTTCTGAGATGGGCAGAAAGTATGCCTGCGTCAGGAGGAGAAAACTTCAGATATTTTCAGCAAGGCCAAACCCTCCAAAATCAGGATCTCTACGGTCCTAGACCTTTACGTCTGCTAGATCCATTTGCCTGGGGTCAATTCATCAGATCAATAAAGCGAGGTGATTTGAAGAGTAAGTAAAGACCTCCCGCGAAGTCGCAAAGAAGCAATTTTTTTTAATTGATTTAGACTTATCAATTTGATAACTTTTGCTAAAAATTTAGTAGCACTTTTTTATGAATGAAAATGAAATCTCAAAAATAATTGTTGACACTGCTTTTAAAATCTACAAGGGTCTTGGGCCAGGATTATTAGAATCAGTTTACCAAGGAATTTTTGAATATGAACTTAAAAACAAAGGACTAGACATTGAATCAGAAGTTATTATTCCTGTTCAGTGGTCTTGTTTAAAATTTGATCACGGCTTCCGAGCTGATATAATTGTTGAAAATAAAGTGATAATAGAACTTAAATCAGTGGAAAAACTTTTACCCGTTCACCCTAAACAACTGAGAACATACCTTATACTTTCAGGATTAAAACTTGGTCTTTTGATCAATTTCAATGAAGATAAATTCACAAATGGAATCAAAAGAGTCGTTAATGGCCTTTAATTTATTTAGCTAAATAATTGCGCCTTTGCTATTTTGCGGGAGCATTTAATCTGATGCTAATTAATTAATCTCTGGCAGCACCCAATTTTCCAAGACACTTGGTATACGCATCATTTGCTCAATAGCGCTTACGCTTCTGGGCGCATCGCCTGATAAATTGACAGGCCCAGAAGAAGTCACTAAAATATCATCTTCTATTCTTACAGCGATCCCCCACCACTTTTTGTCGCACTCAGAACCTTCAGGAATATAAATTCCGGGCTCCACGGTAATAATAGCACCTTCTTTTAAGGGGCCTCTTGATCCTCTATCATGAACATCTAATCCCACGTGATGACTAGTGCCATGTGGAAAATAATTGTGAGTTTGACCTTCTTTGATGATCCCAAGATCAACTAATCCTTCATTGATAATCCTTCTCGTTTCCTCCCCAATGGTTGCTAAATCAGTCCCCACAGTACTCAAAGCAATCCCAGCATCCTGAGATTTTAACACCAATTCATAAATAGCTTTTTCCTCTTCATTGAACTTACCATTCACTGGGATAGTACGCGTTACATCAGCAGTATAACCTTTCCATTCTGCTCCAAGATCCATCAAAAGAAGTCTATCGCTGATACTCTCCAAATCATTTTCTATGTAATGAAGAATACAGCCATTATTTCCGGCGCCTACTATTGATGGATATCCAACATCTTCCGCACCATATCTTTTATAAATGAATTCATGAATTCCTTGAATCTCTCTTTCTGACATTCCCTGCTTTGCTGCTTTCATTACCTCTATTTGGCCGATGGCAGAAATCTTAGCCGCAGTCCTCATCAGCTCTTGTTCTTCAATAGTTTTAACTCCCCGGAGAGTCTCCATAATTTCAGTCAAAAGAAACAGATCAACTTTTTGTTGAGGTAATTTTTCTTTCACTGCCATTCTTTTTTCCGGAGAATCGGCATTTAAAAAATCTTTTAGTAAAGGATCATCCTCAACCTCAGGATATCTTTGTTTGGCCCTACCTATGATTTGGGCGACATTTGCAGAATTCTGAATATCCGTAGCTCTAATCATCTCATACATCTGGAGATTGATCTGTGAAACTTCCTTTGGATAGCCTGAGGATTCTTTGAATACACTAATCATCTCTATCAAACCTTCATTAGCGCTACTGCCCTCTATATCTTCAGATAAATCAAAACTTAAAATCTTGTCAAAAGGACTAAAATCCAATTTTTGAGTATCTGTAAACTCTTCATAGAGGAATACATCTTCAAAACCCAGCATTTCTTTAACTCCTTCAATTCCTAGTCTTTTCCCGTTCCACATTTCAGCTCTAGGGTCTCTTGGCTGAACAAAGATCAATTCATCAGTGGATTTTCCATTTATTGCTCGCTTTTCACTAAAGATCACCAATACGGCATTTGGTTCTCTCAATCCTGTCAAATAATAAAAATCCGTATTTGGATGATAGACATAGTCCACATCGTTGGATCTATTTTTTACGGGATTATTAAAAATAACAGCTACTGAATTTGAAGTCATCAAATTCCTCAAATCCTTTCTTCTTTCTTTATGCCAATCACTACTTAGTGCATTTTCAAAAAAAGATTGAGCCATTGAATTAATTGCCACTATCAAAAGAAAAAATAAAATGAAGGACCTTTTCATAAAATCATCTTGTTTAAGAAGCCTAATCTCATATGTTTTTCCCATTTAAAAAAGTCTTATTTAACAGATTAAAGCATATCCTTATCTTTGGATTCAAAATTATATGTCATGAAAAAAATCGGGATCATACTTTTACTCATTGTTTTGATAATTGGGCCAATTCTAGCTCAAAACAGAACTGAAAAACCTAAACTGATTGTCGGTATTGTAGTAGATCAGATGCGACAAGAATACTTATATAGGTTTGCGGACCGATATAAAGAGGGGGGATTTAAAAGATTAATGAAGGATGGTTTTATGATGAAAAATGGTCATTACAATTATATCCCAACTTATACTGGACCAGGCCATGCATCTGTTTATACTGGGACTACCCCAGCTACCCATGGCATTATTAGCAATAGTTGGTATGTAAGAAGTCTCGATGGATCTCTTTACTGTGCTGAAGATTCTACTGTCACAGCGGTAGGAGGAACAGAAGGAAATGGGAAAATTAGTCCAAGAAATTTATTAACGACTACAATCACCGATGAGCTTAGATATTCATCTAATAAAAGATCAAAAGTTGTAGGTATTGCAATAAAAGATAGAGGAGCAAGCCTTCCAGCTGGACATTTAGGAGATGCCTATTGGTTCGATAGTAACAACGGGGATTTTATGACTTCAACTTATTATTATGAGACATTACCATCATGGGTTCAGAATTTCAATGAAAAAAAGATTGCCGAAAAATATCTGAATCAAACATGGAATACGCTTTACCCTTTAGAAACTTATAGAAACAGTATATCGGACAACAATGAATTTGAATCTCCATTTTCAGGAAAAGATACTCCAACTTTCCCTTATGATTTACCTGCTTTAAAAGAGACAAATGGGGGATTAGGCCTTATTGCCTCCACTCCTTATGGGAATACTTTAACGCTTGATTTTGCAATAGCTGCAATCGAAGGAGAAAATCTAGGTAATCGAGGAGAGACAGATTTTCTTGCACTTAGTTTTTCTTCACCTGATTATATCGGGCATAGATTTGGACCTGCTTCCAAAGAGGTTGAAGACAATTATTTAAGATTGGATTTGGAGTTTGAAAGGCTTCTCAACTACCTGGATGAAAATATAGGTGAAGGTGAGTATTTAGTTTTTCTCTCCGCAGATCATGGTGTTGCAGAAATAGCTACTCACATGATAAGCGAAAGAATCCCTGCGGGAAATCTAAATAATAGTTATATCAATGCACAATTGAAAGGTTATACTCAGCAAGTCTTCGGAGAGGGAGATTGGATAAAAAGCTTATCTAATGAACAGGTTTTCCTAAATCATGAACTTGTTAGAGAAAAAGGATTAAACTTTAGAGATA
>NZ_JAHEBC010000283.1 GCF_024642405.1 Algoriphagus sp.
ATCTCCAATAGAACCACCTTGTGCTTTTGCAAAAGTATAGGACATTCCTCCTCCGATAATTAGATTATCTACTTTATCTAAAAGTTGCTCAATGATCAATATTTTATCAGAAATTTTTGCTCCACCCATGATCGCAGTATAAGGTCTTTCAGGATTACCCAACACTTTATCGGCGTTTTTCAACTCAGAAAGCATTAAATAACCACATACCTTATCATAAAAAAACTGAGCAATAATGGAGGTGGAAGCATGAGCTCTATGTGCCGTGCCAAAAGCATCATTTACATAAATATCACCAAGCTTGGCAAGTTTCTTTGCAAATTCTACATCCCCTTTTTCCTCTTCTTTATAAAATCTAAGATTCTCAAGCAGTAAAACCTGACCTGGTTTTAAAGACTCAGATAAAAGTTCTGCTTCCTGTCCGATACAATCCGAAGCAAATTTAACTGGTCTCCCAAGTGCTTTTTCTAAGTCCAAGACAATATGTTTTAAAGAAAATCTATCTTCTGGACCAGATTTTGGCCTTCCCAAGTGAGACATTAAAATTGCAGCTCCTCCGTCATTCAATATTTTTTCAATAGTAGGTATAGCTGCTTGAATTCTTGTATCATCAGTTACATTGTAATCATTATCCAATGGAACATTAAAATCGACACGGACAAGTGCTTTTTTACCCTCAAAACTGAGGTTATCAACATTTTTGATTCTAGGATTCATAAGTAGGTAAATAGATTTTAGGTACTCTTCTTGATTAAAAAGAAAGTGAATTTATTAAAGATTCGCTCAAATAACGACTTTCAAAGCATTTGAATTTAAAAAGGGAGAGAAAAAAAGATAGCTACTTTTCAGCTGCCGCTCTTTTCAATCGATCATTAATAGCATTTCCCAAACCTTCAACAGGCATTTCTTCAGCCAAAATAACCTCTATATTCTGCTCATCTAAATACCTCATGAACCCAAAAAGATTTTGAGCAGCTTCTTTCAAATCACCTGAAGGACTCAATTGCTTTTGGTATTCAACCTTCACGTCTTTGAAAGTTTTAGATAAACTCATCACTCCAAATCTCTTTTTGCCTCTTAAATGATTCGATACAAGCTCATCTAGGTTGCCCAATAAAAAAGGTTTTCTTGGGGCATAATGACTTTCCAGCAAACCTGGGGCTTGGGGATTGGAAGAACTATGATTCTTTATTTGAACAAGTCCAACAATTTTTTCAATATCTGCTACCTCCAGACCTCCTAATCTATAAATAAACAATTGATCATTTTCCATTCCCACAATAGTACTTTCAAGACCTACCTGACAACTTCCACCATCCAAAATATAGGGGATTTTTTCACCTAATTGATCCTGAACATGCTTGGCAGTAGTTGGAGATATGTATCCAAAAGGATTGGCACTAGGAGCAGCAAGAGGGAAATCAAGTATTTCTAGAAGAGAATTTGTCAATGGATGATCCGGAACTCTTACAGCCACTTTCTCCAATCCTGAAGTAACTAAATCCGGTACGTTTGATTTTCTTGGCAAAAGGAGTGTCAAAGGTCCTGGCCAAAACTTTTTTGCGAGTTTATACAATGGTTCAGGAAATTCTCCTACAAAGTCATCAACCCTTTCTATTGAAGAAGTATGAATAATCAACGGATCAAAACTAGGCCTATTTTTAGTTTCAAAAATCGAAGCCACTGCCGCAGTATTAAGTGCATTTCCAGCTAATCCGTAGACTGTTTCGGTTGGAATTGCAACTAATTTTCCTGCTTTAAGAAAGTTTTTGGCTTGAGATATGTCTTGACCGATTATAGCCATTTTATTCGCAAAAATCCTCAATCCAAGTTTTTGCATCCGTATATCCTAGACTAAGTGCCATTTTCAGATCGGCACATCCCTCCTCTTTCTCTCCTGTAGCACTCATTCTAGTCACTCCCAAAAGATAAAATGCAGCTCCATTCCTTTTATCCAAATTGACTGTATTTGTTAAGGATTCCATCGCTCCTGCAGGATCGTTATTCCCAATTTGGGCTTTTGCTCTATTAAAATAAACCAATGGTTGGTTAGGATTAACTTGTAAGGCTGCGTCGAAATCTAACAGTGCATCTTCATACTCCTCCAAACCCAAAAGAGCTAATCCGCGATTGTAGTAAATATCAGTTTGAGATTGATCCAATCCATTGGCCATATTATAATCAGCCAAGGACTCCTTGTATTTCCCAAGTTCAAAATTTGAATTGGCTCTATTGAACCAAGGCTTATACATGGAACTGTCAGACTCAATTGAAGCAGTGAAAACCGGAATAGCTTCCTCAAATTTTCCTTGTTGAAAAAGTGCTACGCCTTTTGCATTTAAAGCGGTGGCATTTGAAGGGTTTTGTTCCAAAGCACGATCAAAATAAACAATTGCTTCGCTCCAAGCTTGTTGATCCATTTTTTCAATTCCAGCTTGAAATAATTCTTCCTCACTTGGGCTACAACTAGCCATACCAAATGCCATAAGGCAAACTATTAAAAGTTTTTTCACAGGGTTAAATTTTCGGCAAAGATAAGGAATCTCAGTTGGGAAAGCTTTCTAAACCTCGAGTTTAGTTCTGTATTCAGCTGGGATAGGGGTAGGTTTCATAGTTTTCATGTCTACTGAAACCAATGTGCAATGACATTTCGAGAAAACTAATTCACTGTTATCTGGAGTCTTACCAATTATATATTGCTCTAAATCAAAAGATGTATTCCCAATTTTGGTGCATTTCACATATGCAGTTATTTGATCACTTAAATGAATTGGTTTAAAATAATCTATCCCGACATGAGCCACGACTGTGCCTACTTCCATTATATTCCATCCACAATAATCCAGCAAGTATGAAGCTCTGGCGTGCTCGAAATAATTGAAATAAACTCCATTATTGACATGCTGATAGCCATCGATATCAGAAAAGCGTATTTGAATTGGAATGGAAAAATCATGTTTTCCAATAATATCTGAAACTTCAATCTTTGGCATTAAAGCAAAATTTCTGATTTACTGGTTTTTTCAAGCATTCTTAAAATCGAAGGATTATACCCGATCATATCAACTACAGAATCAAATGTAATCCAGGCAAGAGAAATACTTTCATCGCTGATTTGCAAAGGTTCATTGATATCTGCTTCCAGGATATATCTTACATCATAATGAAAATGTTCTGGAACGTGGGGGCGCTCAGGGATGATGTGTTTATCCAAATCAAAAATTGTTGAATCAACCAAAACCAAGGATTTAAGCCCGCTTTCCTCTCTTGCTTCTTTCATGGCTACATCTATCAGATTTTCATCTCCATCAGCATGACCACCTAATTGAAGCCATCTTCCGAGTTTCCTATGTAGCGTCAAAAGGGTGTGTGTACGTCTTTTGTTTACAATCCATGCGGATGCAGTGAAATGACCTTCAATCCTTTCTCTCTTATAGGCTAAAGGGTCATCGGTCAATTCCAAAAACGAATCGATGAATACGGACTCCTCCTCGTAAGGGGTTCTATACTTTTCCAACTGACTTTTTAATATGGTTCTATCCATCATAGTTTACTTCAAATAGTAAATCCAGAAATTGATCAAAAGGTTTTGGGTTATTGTATAGCCTGTCTGAATATATCGTAACTAATAGTTTTATATAACTTGGGGTATTGTCAATACTTATCTTTTCCAAAGCAACATTCCCAAAAAGTTGGGAAATCAACTCTCCTTCTGTAGGGGCTTGAAGGGGCGGTTTAAAGTAAAACTTTTCTGTAAGCTTCACTTGATCATTGATTTCTTCGATCTTCCTATCCAAACTTACCTGCCTATATCCCAAAGCTAGAACTCGTTGGCTAAATGCCAAGAAAACCTTTGAAAAAGATTTCAAATTTAAAGGTTCGCCGTAGCTAACTGCAAAACCATTTGCATAGGGTGATTCAAAAATATGAACCTGAGGAAATTCGTTGATTTGAGTTTTTTTGAAATGATAATTTCTATAAATCAAATTAAGAATTTCTTTACCTTCTTCATTTTGAGACCAGGAAACAGCTTCATCTAACTCCTCTTTCTTTAAAGAATAATTTTCTTTATGATTCAAGGGTATCTGCTCAGAAGACTGAAACACCTTTTTATACAAATCATCGAAGAAATTACCCATTATTTGAAATTTCGTATTTGCCATCGGAAGTTGAGGAAATTTTGCCAGATTCTTCCAAATTTCTAAGAATTGAAAATACCTTTTCGGAAGCAGGAAGCTTCAAAATATCCAATAGCTGACTTTCATTTAACTCACCGGAATTATTTAAAGTTTCCAAAACCTTCTTTTCCAGCCTTTTTTCTTCGGATGCAAAATCAGAAGATTTTTTATTTTCTATACACCAATCACAGATTCCGCATTTTTCATCGGTAGGTTCCCCAAAGTATTCTTGGATAAATTGAGTCCTACATATTTTATTTTGATGAGCATAAGCAACCATACTTTGGGCATGATTTAAAGTTAACTCGCGTCTTCTTTCTATTCTTTCAAAATTCAATGGCAGTTTACCAGCATCATACCTCGGAGTCAAAAAAGTCAATTGAGGTTTATCTTTCCGTTGATCATAATCCATTACCTCAAGTTCGGACAATTTCCTTAACCTGCTGATTACATCAATTTCCCTTATTTCTAGAGTTTTGGCAAGCTTTGCCTCCTGAATAGAAAGATATTCTGAAAACAAATTTCCTCCATAGGTTCTAAGTAAAACCTTTACTAAAGGATCCAATGTAGCATGAGCTATTTGTACTTCATAAAGTCTTGCGGGATCTACCAGAAAATGAATTCTGGATGGAGCATAAAAACTTTCATTTAAAGAGATCAGCCCTTCTTCCTCCAATACTTTTAGCGCATAAAAAGTCTCTAAAACTCCTAATTCATAGTTGTTTGCAAATTCATGATACACAAAATCAAAACTGCTAAACATAGCACTTCCCACAGCCAGCTTGTAGTAATTAGCCAAGCATTGATAGACTCTCCGAATAAAGTCAAGGGGAGGATATACCAGAGCAGCCCGATTCATTACTAGTTCAAAATCCTGTTCATTACTCATCAAAACAGCATAGGATTTTTTACCATCTCGTCCGGCTCTACCCGCTTCTT
>NZ_JAHEBC010000284.1 GCF_024642405.1 Algoriphagus sp.
CTTTTCCCAGTTTTTCGATAATGGATTCGCTTATATGATCCCCGAGATTATAAAATTCTTCGTGCGAGTTGGTGACAACCGAAGTACCGAAATTCTAAAAAAGGCTGCGAAATGGAATGATGAAAATCAATCTGAAGAGGTGTTTTTTGATTTTTCTCAGAATTCCTTGGATGATATATTTTTCGCACATTCGGAACAATCCAATCAATTGATTGAGACTTATATCCGGACTCATTCAGAACTATATATTAGGGATGAAGAGGGGAATATTTTTCCTGATAATTTTTCAGGTAAGATTTCTTCAGTAGATCCCATCACAAATGGGAGAAAGGAATTTGAAGTAAAAGAAAATCAAATTCATGGTTTATTGAGGATCTTTTCCCCCGAAGGAATCATCTCCGAAGAATTGAATTATGAGAATGGAATCCAATTGGGTACCCAAAAAGAATATGATAAAGAGGGTCGATTATTTAAAACGGAGGTTATTCACTCCCAGCCTCGAAAAACGGAGATCTCCTATTTTTATCCGAATGGACAAACTGAAGTCAGTTTAACTGAAGACTCTTTAGGAACACCAGTTGGAGAGCACAGCAAATGGTACGAGAATGGTGTTTTGGAATGGAAATACACCCGTGACAAAAACGGAAATCATACAGGTCCTTATTTCGAATACTACCCAAATGGTGAAAAGAAAGTGGAATTGGATCTCCGGGAAGATAAACATCGATATATTAATTTTTGGGATGAGGAGGGAAACCAGTTACTAAAAGATGGTACGGGCATTTATTACGATGAGTACCAAATTGGAGAGTCTACATACAAAAATGAGTACCTATTCAAGGATTTTCTGGAAGATGGAGTACAAAAAGGATATAAGAATGGAATATTACAGTCTTATAAGGAAATGAAAAATGGTAAACCGGAAGGTTATTTTCGAAATTACTACACTAATGGAAAACTCAAAGAAGAATATCTAATCAAAGACGGAAAAGTAATTTCCCATCAAACGCAGCCACTATTCGAAAACCCCAAATTGAAAGTCGAGCTAGAAACGCGTGTTGATGAAAAATCCTTAATTCTCAGAGATTATCCTATTTCTGAAGTCTACCCAGAATTACTGAACGAAGCTGAAATTGCTGAACATATAGTTTGCCCTTCTGAAGTCTTTGAACTCTATGGATGGGATAAAAAATTAAGAGCTTCTTATTTAATACATATCAACGATTCTGGTGAAATCTCGGGCTTCGATTTTTTTTCCGCTGACAATGGATACGTAACCAAGGCTATCGAGGAATCTTTTCCCAAATTTAAATTCAAACCAGGCTTAAAAAGTGGGAGACCTGCGACTTCTTATTTGGTTTTACGAGTAGAAATGTGGTTGACGGAATCAGATTAAGCATTAGAAAGACAACTAGATTATTCAAAATAAATCTTGGGGTTTTAAATCAACATTTCCAAAAACCCTTACTGCCCGATTTCAAAAAAATCAATTGAACTGGAAGTATTTTTTTCTAGTTTTAAAGGCAAATCCTCCCAAATTCGAAATGAAATACCTTCTTGGAATTCTTCTGATTTTTATTTTTTCGAAGCCGCTTTATGCCCAAACTGTTTGCACCCTAGAAAACAGGCAAAAACTGGAAAACGTCTTAGTTCAACTCTCTCAGGAGGATTTAAAAGGTAAATCTCCAAATGAACTTGCAATAGCCATTGGAAAGAAATTTCTAAAAACTCCCTATGTGGAAAAAACATTGGAGCTTCCGGGTGAGGAGAAATTGGTGATCAATTTGATAGGTTTGGATTGTACTACTTATTTGGAGACTGTAATCACTTTGGTTAGGCTTGCTGAAAATAGAGATTTTACTTTCGAGGCTTTTGAGAGCAATCTTGAAAACCTTCGCTATCGAGAAGGTGAAAACCAAGGATATCCTTCCAGACTCCATTACTTTTCTGACTGGATCTATCAGAATCAGGAGAAAGGTATTATTAAAGATGTGACCGAAGAAGTTGGAGGAAAACCTTATCCTAACACCCCAACTTTTATGTCTGAAAATCCTAAGTTTTATGCTCAATTAGCTGATCAAAAAAACCTTTCAGCAATTAAAATCACTGAGGCAGAAATTAAAACCAGGAACTATTTTTATATCCCCAAAACCGAAATACAAAATCTGGAGAAAAATATCAAATCCGGTGATTTAATTGCCATCACCACCTCCATGTCTAACCTAGATATTGTCCATACTGGATTTGCTATTGAGCAAAATGGAAGGATTCACTTGATGCATGCCTCCTCTAAAAATATGGAGGTCGAAATTTCAGAAAAGCCCCTAAGTGATTACTTGGCGGGAAATAAATCCCAATCTGGGATTATGGTGGCTAGGTTACAAAAGAAGTAAATAAAAAAGCCCTCCCCTCTGAGATAAATCCCATACAGGAAGGGCGGGGGTGATTGAAACAACCGTTTCGCACTCTACTTAAAGCTTTTACTCACTTTCAATGTGAAATATTGGAATTTATAGCCCGTTCCAGAGGCGGCAGCTACATTGCTAAACTGTCCATTTAGGCCAAAATCAAATCCATTTAGCCTGTAATTCAATTCTGCTTGCACTCTAAAAGAAGGGTCCCAATTTTGATTTTCTATTTGCTGAAATCCTGCAGCTCCCTGAAATTTTAAAGCAATTTTTGATACCAAAGGCATTGGAGTGCTATAGTCCACAAATACTTCTGTGCTCAAAAATCTATCAGGAGCGAAATACAAAGTAGTTTCGGAATCACTATAGCTCAATGCTGAAAAATTAATCCCTGTTTTTAAAGTTGGTTCAGTTCTCAAGACTCTATAAACAGATCCGAAAAATTGTATTCTTTTATTCTGATCATTTAGCATCCCGAAACTCCCTTGAGAATAAAATCCCGTTTTCCCGCCAAACATAATATGGGTCAAATAGCCAAGATTTTGGCTTCTAATATTCTTTCCCAACAAGTCAGCTGTAAAATTCAAAAGGTCAGAACTGTAAGTCAATCCAAACATTCTTCTATCATTCGGCTGAAATTTAGTTTCAAATTTCCCGGTTACTCCCATGAATGATTCTTCAGTATCCGGGCTTACTTGCTGCAGAACTACCTCAGCACTACTCTGCCAAGCCTGGCTCCAATTAACTGCCGCTGCACCTGTTAAGAATTTAGACTTAGTCAATTGTCCCTCTGGCGCTTTTACCTGACTTGCCCCAGCACTAAAACCTAATTGTAAGGGTGCACTTCTTTGGTTTTGCCAAAAAACAGACTGCTCAGTCCTTGTATTTTTAGCTACATCAGCAAAATATCCAATCTGAATTCCTGCAGTCTGAACCGATCTGTCAGCAATCAATCCTTTTAGTTTTTGGATCTGGGATTGAGACAGCTCGGATTCATAGGTGCTGATCAACAACTCTGATTTTTTCCATTGTTTCTTACCGATCAAAACCTCTGCATATTCCTGGATATAGGGAGCTTTGGGGAATTTTTGCACTAGAGTATCGTAATACGCAAGACCGTAAGAGTAATTCCCTGCTGTTGTATATAGCCTTGCTTTCATCACCAATGCCTGATCAGGATCAACCAAATCTATATTCTCAGAAAGATAATTTTCAGCTTCTTTGGTCTTGATATTCCAAAGCATAGCATTGAAATAATTGACTGTCGCACTTTTATTCTCCTGATCCTGGTTCCAGGCATTATATGCAGCTTCCAAAGCTTTGGAAGGCTTTTTACCCATAAAAAGTGCATAGGAAAGATTAATTTTTACAATAGTACTTTCGTAGTCTAATGGAATCAGTTTATTGAAAACCTCCACTGCCTGACTAAAGTCCTGATTTTGTAAACAAAGATCTCCTTTGAAAAGTAAAATCTGTGCATCTTCAGGATTATTGATAAGAATACTATCCAACTGAGAAATAGCTCCGGCATAATTTTCCTCACTTCTTAATTCACTGGCTTTCTGGATAAACTGCTCTCTTTTTACTGGATCTAAAGCTTTTCCTTGCCCACTTACGAAAAAAGGAAATAAAATTAATCCCAAAAAGCCTATAAGTTTAATCGGAGTATTGATATATTTCTTCAAATTCTTTACGATATGGAAATTCAAATCAGTGATTTTTTGATAACAGGCCATAAAAAACCTGCTTTGAAAGTGGAAGTTATTGGTGAGGCCAAAGGGAGCTCCACTGAAATCCTGAGAAGTAAATTGTCTGAAATCTCTAACAGTGACAGCGATCTTGTCTATTTGGATATCAGAGGGCTTACTGACAATGACTTGGGATTTGTCAATGAGGTTATTCATATGCATTACACCCTTGCCGAACACTCCAAAAAATTTATTCTTCTTTACAAAGAAGGATCTTCTTTCGAACCTTGGATCAATACCTCGGGAATTGATAAGTTCGTCGAACTCGCGATCACTGTTTAATCTATTAGAGTTTAGTATTAACTCAAGAACAGAAGCAAGAAAAACCCCATAGATAAATGATCCAACTCCCATCATGAAGAAGTCCCAAAAGGAAATGAATTCTGGGAAGAAGGAAGCTCTCAAAACTACAGCGATGGTTATTCCAATAAGAGTAAGGAACCAAAACTTTCCTTTTTTAAAGTGAACAGAACTTGAAATAGCATTTGATTCCAAGTGTAAAAGAAAATTCGAAACCAAGAACAATCCTATCAGACTGAAACCATATTGAAAGAAGTCATAAACTGGAATTGAAGAAGTTGCAATCTTAAATTCATTTTTTAAAATCGGGAATAGGTTCACCAACCAACCATCATAGTGAGTCATTCCATCCAAAGTCAAATGAGTGAAAATACCCAGCATCATTGAAATCAAAATCCAACTCCAATTCATTTTTAGAGATGAAATCCAATTAAACTCTAAGTATTTAACCGTCTTAGATTGCACCCAAACTGGACTTGCTTTATACAATGAATGCTTGATCAGGCAATGAAAGATCAGAGCAACAAGCATCGCGATAGGCAGGTCAAATACGAGAATACCAGAAATCTTATGCCCTATATTTTCACCTAATTTTAACTTTAAGTAAAACTCCAAATCAGGTGCTATACTCCCG
>NZ_JAHEBC010000047.1 GCF_024642405.1 Algoriphagus sp.
GGATACGAATCCTTAATAAATTGTGCTCTGGGAAAACCTTCTGATGCTTTTGGTCCAAGTTTTAGTCACTATACTGGGCTAATTAGAAGCCCAAGACTTCCTGGACCTCCTTATCACTTTGTGACGCGTATTGCGGAATTCCATGCAATGCCAGGCCAATATAAAAACAATCCATTCGTGATTGCTGAATACGATATTCCTGTAGATGCTTGGTATTTTAAAGAAAACGTAAGGCAAAATATGCCTTATTGCGTATTAATGGAGGTAGCCTTACAGCCTTGTGGTTGGTTAACTAATTTTGTCTGTCAAAATGAGATAAAAGGGAAGGACCTTGTATTTAGAAACCTTGATGGTACGGCAACACAGCATCGATCAATTACCCCTGCCGATAAAACGATTGTCACCAAAACAATACTTACCAGTGTATCCATAATGGGTGAAATAATAATCGTGAAATTTGATGTCGTTTCTACAATTGATGAGGAGAATGTATTTACAATGAATACCGTTTTTGGGTTTTTTGATTCTGGATCAATGAAATCTCAGAAAGGTTTGACCATAACTCCGGAAGAAAAGATCAATATAGCTCTAGAGGATAATCGAGCTATAAATTTGACCTCATTTCCAAAAGAGTATTTTACTGGTAGTTCTGCTTGTTTACCATCTTCTAAGTTATTGATGATAGATAGGGTTACCTCTTATTATCCTAATGGAGGAAAATTTGGCAAAGGGTATATAAAATCTGAAAAGGATGTTGATAAGAGTGAATGGTTTTTTAAAGCTCACTTTTTTCAAGATCCTGTACAGCCTGGATCATTGGGTATTGAAGCGATGCTACAATTGATGCAATTTTATATGCTGGAAAATGGGTACCAGCATAAAATATCGAATCCAATATTTGAACCTGTTGCTATTTTAGATGAAACAGAATGGCATTATAGAGGGCAAGTTACGCCTGATAAAGAGTTGATTTCTGTAGATTTTGAGGTTTCGGAAGTTGAAGAGACTAATGGTAGTGTTACCGTTTATGGAGAGGCCAGATTATGGGTTGATGGGTTGAAAATATATTATGCTCCAAGAATTGGAATGAGAATGGTTGAAAATTCAAACCCAGCTCCTGATACTGAAAAACTAGTTTTTTGTGAAGAATTGGGTACTGAAGTAGAAGTTGTAGAAATAGAAGGAAATTTGGTTTGTAAAAATCTGCCACTTAATAAGTTGCAATTTGTCTCTAAAGATCAAAAGATTGTTGAGATAGTTGGAATAGATGAGGCATTGGTGCAAGATTCATGGCTTAAATTGACAGGTATAAAGCCTGATTTATTTGGAGATTTAAGAAACGGTTTGATAAATCAATTTGTAAGAGCCATTGTCTTTGAAGATTATAAATCTTTTAAAAATTTGGAAAAAAAGCCTGTTTTATATCTTGCTAATCATCAGACAGGAATTGAGTCAATACTATTTTTATCGCTAGCACTTGCTTTTAATAAAATTGGAGCAAAAGCAATTGCAAAAGTGGAGCATAAAGAGACTTGGATGGGCCAAGTAGTGAGAATGTGTGAAGAGAAATATCAAGACAATTTTCCCTTATCACTATTGCCTTATGATAGAGAGAAACCAGAGGATTTATTAGCTATGTTTGCTTCTTTAGCACATAAAAATAGTGAAAATGGATTTTCACTTCTGGTTCACGTGGATGGTACAAGGCAGATTCAGGCTGATGAGGTCGTTAAAAATATTAGCGCGGCAGTCTTAGACTTTGCAATTTTAAGTAAAATACCAATTGTGCCGGTTCGTTTTTTTGGAGGACTTCCTGAAAAAGGGGATCACCGTATCGAATTCCCTTATAAGATGGGGAAGCAAGATTATTATATTGGGAAGCCAATTGATACTATAGAGCTTTCCAAACTTCCATTAAAGGAAAGAAAAAGTACCGTTATAGATGCAATCAATAATTTAGGTTCTGGTACAGTAAAGCGGCAGGCTTCATTTGATGATAAATTTGAATCAAGAGTTGATAAGAATCAGAAAAAATTCAAAATAAAGAATCACCAAAGCGTTTTCATTTCCATATTAGAAACCTTAGATATGCCTTCGGAAGAAACAAAAAAACTGCTCTCAAATAATTTAGATGATGAAAGCCTTAAAGAGCTATTTAAGTTGATTTTTAACTGATGTTGTATGTATTTATAGGTTAATTATTATAGGAAATAGAAAAAATCTATTTAATCTTGTTGAATAAAACTAAACAATTTTTATATTCAAGTTTAAAGTTTTCAATCTATAATTTTTCGATTTGATTTGTTTCAATATTTAATACTTCGAGTCCTTTAATGATTTCAAGTCTTTCAGTACCAGAGATATAAGAAAGAGAATAATCTTTTTTTCGGCCTTCTCTAAATTTATTAACCTTAAATGCTGAATCAATTGACTTTTCTTTCACTTTATCATTCAATAAATCTTTTCTGAGGAAATAAGCATTATTCCCAGCTTTATTACAACCAATTAAAGAGTATCCTTTTTCATTAGCTTCATGGTTTAAAGCGGGAAGAGAAGCTCCAAAAAACAAATTACTAAAATGTGCTTTTGTTCTAATAAAGCCTGGATCGTAAGGGATTGTAATCAATCTTTTATTCCCAAAAATGCTATTATACTCCAGAATTAGAATAGATGGATTTAATGTCGATAGATCAATTTCCTTAAATATATGGTAATCATTTCCGTCCAGATCAATATGTAATAGGCCAATTTCTGAAAATCCAGTGCTTTTCAATAATCCATTTATATTATCCTTATCGATAAAAACAGCCTTATTAGTTAAAGAATATTTCCAATACCACTTCTGATTTTGTAGCTGGTTCATTGCCAATTCAGAGCCATCCATGACAAATCCAGACCAATTGTTATTCATCATTAAGAATCTTGTGTTTGATTCCAAATAATCACCCACACCGAATTCTATAAAAATTTCATTTTTGATTTCAATATTCTTGATCAGGTATTGGATGATTCCGTCATCTCCAAACTGGCTGAATATTTTAAATTCATAGTCATTAAGATTAGTGGAATTCAGGGAATATTGCTGGTTGGACAACAAGGTTCCCATTGCCAATAAGGATACTTCACTTTCTAATAATTTTTGGCTTAAATCCGAATTGCCTATGAAGCGTCTTATTTTTTGGAATACTTTTTTTATCATTTTGTTAGTTCTTCTTTTTAGATAGATCTATAAGGTTTTAAAATTCTATCGAATCTTTGGAAAGTATTTTGCCAAAATACAATATGTGTATATCCGCAATTCTACCAGTAAGGAGACTAATGCAATACAAAATAAGCTCAACTGTAAATTTTAGGCTGCTTCGGTCTTCGGTCATCGGTCTTCCGACCAGATAAGCAAAGAATTTAAGGTGACTGGCATCATTGCGGATAATCATATACAATAAAATTGATCCGAGAGAACCCTATTGAATTGGCCTAAACCTTAGCATCTCCTAAATTATAGCGTTAATTTTTACTTTTTCTCAAAGGAGAAGGGAATGAAAATTTGGAAATCCTTTCTTAAATTCTAGCTAAATATTTTTCTCTTTTAAGTAATAGACTTTATTCGGCCATGCTTACTTTTTGATGCCTTGATTTTTTATCCTTCAAAAGCAAATAGATATAAAAGAGATCTACCAATAAAATGATCAACCCCATGTATAGGATATAATTGTTTACTCCGCCAGCCGTTTTTGATCCGATCATTCCAATAAGCACAGTGGAGGAAAAAGTACCAAAGCATTTAGAGATAGCAATGAGTAGGGATTGTCCAGTTGCACCACCTCTTCGGTAAAATAATCTTACAAAAAGAAAGGACATGATAAAATTGATCGTAAATCCTGTGTAAAGTGCACCTTCCACGATTCCAAGCCAATTGAAGACAAAGTAATGAATGAAATAGGATAAGACGATAAAAATGATCGCTTGGGAATAAAAGACGGGATCACTCGTTTTTACTTCCTTTCTTCCGTATTTGAAATAAGTATAGAGAATCCCGATATCAATCAATACCCATAAAAAGTTCACATAAGTGGAAACATGATATCCGAATACATGAAAACCTTGAATGGTGTAAAGAATTTCCCAGGTAAAATTCATAGCCAGAGTTAAAAAGGGAATGGCATAAGTCTTATCTCGAAACCCAATTCGCAAAGCATCTATATAGGCTATAATCCAACCAATTCCGCACAATGCTATAAATAAAGAACTAATAGTCATAAATCATCCATTGTGTCATGCCTTTCAATTACACTGGTAGATTGAAAGATAGCCTTTGGGCTCATAAAATTAAAAATTGGTTTTTTTCGAACTTCAGCCAAAATTATTCGATTAAAATAATTTTTCCTTCTCTTATGGAAATTAATTGAAATTACTTTCGACTTTTTTAACCTAATAGTGGGAACTTGGTTTTCTTGTAATTTTGCAAGGTTAGCAATTCACCATCATTGTTGCTTCCGAATCATCAATTCAAATTTCAGGGAGAATTCCAGCAATATTTAAAAATATAAGAATTGAGATTATCCTTTAATTATTGTTTTTAAAAGTGTCTGCAAAGCCTCTGATCTACCTAAAGGTTCGAGAAATATTGCGTAAACATTAACTGCGATAGCAAGGTATGTGGCAGAATGCTTGAGTTTCTTGTATTTCCAAGCTGTAAGTAAAGTGAGCCCAATGATTATCAACTGGCTTAGGTAAAGTGGAGGCATAAGAGCAATATCAGGCCATTTTTCAATATTGATTCCTATATAAATGTTTTGAATTCCTCGGCCAAGAGCAGGCATCATAATTATAAAAACTGTTGAAATTAACCACCAGGCGTGATCCTCTAAACTTTTTCTATTTAGAATTCCTTTGATTACTGCAAAGCCAAAGGCTATAATCAATGGAATTTCCACTAAAGCAACCCCAAAGAAAAACCAGGGTTCGAATGGTCCAAATGTATCAGGTTCCGCTAATGAAAGCTCTGTCACAGCGATATCCCTGTGCATCATGCTAAAAGCAGTGATACAAACACCACCTGCTAAAAACATTCCGATTATTCCATTGGTTCGGTGCAATTCCAATTTGTTATGAGTAGCAAAATAAGGTTGAATGATAAGATATAAATACCAAAAAGTTCCGGTCCAATAGTGAACGTGAACAGACCATGCATTTGATGTAAAATCACCCCAATAGTCAGAAAAAATTCCCAGCTGCATTAAAACCATTGGGATAATCATCCACTTATATAAGTCTTTGTACTTTTCCATTTAAATAGTAGTTCTTAAGACCATCATTTATTAAATCACACTCCTTTTAAAATAACTATAAGTAGATAATCATACAACTTTGGCTGAGATTCTATTTATATATAGAAATATAATTATCTTTTATTTATTCTTTCAGACATTACTCATAATGTGCTGAAATTAAGCTCTTAGTCTCATTAAACATGACTTTTTTAACAACAAGTAATAATGTTTGAATCCGAGTTATATTGATTATCTTTCTTTACAATTAATTGTTAGGTACTTTTTTGTCTACACCCAATTTAACTAAAGCTATCTATGACAAAGGCCTTAAAATTTTTAGGAAATTTAGCACTAGCGTGCCTCTTTATTTATACTACTTCCTGTGCAAGTTATCGGTATAAGGCTAATGAAGTAAAGGATAAAACGCCTTCACTTTCAGAAGACTGGAATAAACTTGACGAATCGAACTATTTAGTAGTGCACAGTGGAAACCAAATGATGGAATTATACGATGTTTCATTAAATGAACAAGAAAAAATTGTATCTGGTAAACTTAGACCATTTGTTGGTCTTCCATTAGAGTATTATAATAAAATCCCAGATATATCGAGGAACAAAAAGCAACCGAGAAAAGTCGGTCAAACCGATAAGGATGCAGTAATGCAAATTCATTTCATGCTGATAGATGGTTTTGATTTATCGAGTAATGAAATTTCATTTAATACTGGACAAATACTTAATGTCGCACTATCAAAAAGCGCAATGCCTGATGGTGCTATTATTGCCATTATTGTCGGTGCACCAGTCGTTATATTAGGGGTAACATTAGCAATCGCTTGTAGTTGCCCTCATGTATTTATTAATGATGGGGATGAAGCGAAAAAAGTGAATTCACTTTATACTGGAGCAAAAGCTGCACAATTAGAACGAAGTGATGTGAAAAAGATTCCTGATCATTTTAAAGACAAAAGTTCTTTCTCATTAAGTATTGCAAATGAAGAGAATGAAGATCAATTCACAAACTTAGTTGAGCTTGTGGTGGTTAGCCATGACAAAAATGTAACTGTGGAGGCTGATATGGATGGGAATTTCTATACAATTCAAAAGCCCATTGCCTCAATATCAAAAAGCGAAAACAATAGCAATTTCTCCCTAGCAAGTTTATCGACCAAGGATGAAGATTCTTTTCATTTTGATACCGATTTAGAAGATGGATTAAGTTTGATTTCTCTTGAATTCCAGAATCCACTTCAAAAGAAAACAGGTAAATTGATTTTGAACTTGAAGAATACCCAATGGTCAGGGTATGTTTATAATGAGTTCAGTTCGCTATTTGGGAGTAAATATACCAAGTGGGTTGAAATGAATAAAGACAAATCCAAAGAAGAGCGAGAGCAGTGGATGCGTGAGCAAGGCATAAAGTTATTGGTGGAAATGAAGACCAGCGAAGGTTGGCGGCAAATTGAGGAAATCGAGCTTCTTGGTGATATAACTTTTAATTCCGTGATTGTTCCATTTGAAACTCAAAACCCCGATCAAAATGTTGAGTTTAGGCTCAGGTCAGGCTTTCGTTTTTGGGAATTGGACTATGCAGGAGTTGATTACTCCACTCAAAATGAAATTCATATTAGCGTCTTAAAACCTAAGACAGCTGTTGGCAATAATGGAGAGGATTATTTAGAAGTTTTATCTGCTGATGACCAACAGTATATGAAACATCTCGGGATGAATTCTTCGACTGAATTTACCTTTGAAGGACTACCTGTTTCATCCGAAACAGAAAGAACTGTTTTCCTCCGGGCGAAAGGCTACTACGTTTCGAAGCAAGAATATGTAGGGAAGGTAAATCGATCTAAACTTAAAAACTTCAAAAATCCAGGAGAACTTTCGCGCTATTCTCAGGAGTTGTATCAAAATGTGTTTTACAACAATTTAGTCAGCAGATAATGAGCCAACAGATTCACTTTTTACAAGAAACTGATGGGTTTTATGAGGAGGTAAAAAGGGATGTTGCTACCTATTTAAAAAAATCAAGTTCCGGTGGATATGCTACGAAGTTTTTTTATACTAAGGCTTTACTATTAATAGGTATTTATATCTCGCTATATATTATTTTGCTCTATGCTAATCAGTCTATTGTAGCGCTAACCGCAATGGTATTGATGGGTCCAATTGCTATTTTTATTGGGATTAATGTGGCTCATGATGCAGCACACGGTTCTATTGCCAAGAAACAGTGGATGAATAACAGTTTTTTACTTCTGTTTGATTTTTTGGGGGCCAACTCCTATATCTGGAAAAAGCGCCACGTATTCTCTCACCATATTTTCCCAAATATTTTAAATGCGGATGCAGATCTTAAACAAAACCCGATGGTTCGCATTTTTCCGAATGATGAGAAAAGAGGTTATCATCGATATCAATTTATTTATGCACCTTTTTTGTATCTACTCTATACCATAAACTGGCTTTTCTTTCGAGATTTTCAGGATTTTCAAAAGAAAGAAATCGGTTCACTTAAGTTAAAGAGGCATAAAAAACTGGAATACTTTAAACTTATTTTCTATAAGATTATCTACGTTTCTTATATCCTGATTTTTCCGCTACTTTTCTCAAGTTTAAATGGCTGGCAATTATTATTGGGATTTCTGCTGATGAATTTTGCGGCAAGTATTACTATTACTTTAGCGCTTATTCCGTCCCATGTTGCCGAGGATTCTGCCTTCCCAATCCCTGATGAATCAGGCCAGATGGCGACTTCTTGGTCGCACCATCAATTACACACCATCAGAGATTTCGCTACATCAAATTGGTTTCTCAATTTCCTATTTGGAGGGTTTAACCATCATTTGGCACATCACTTATTCCCCAATATATGTCATGTGCATTATGTAAAAATCACCCCGATCATAAAAGCAAGTGCAAAGCGCTTTGGTTTGACCTACAATCATGAGGCAAGTTTTTTCAACGCATATTTGTCTCATTACAAGCTTTTAAAGAAAAATGGGATCCAAATGCATTTATCAGAAGTAGCATGATCTGGGGATGGTTATTACCTGGTTCAGCATTCATTTCTGTGCTTTTTTTTGTCATCTTAAACAAGCTGTTGAAAAGGAAAAGGCCAAAACTTAAAATTGATGAGAAAGAGAACTTACCTTCATTTAAAGAATATGCTTTCACTTTTTTGAATTTCGGTGTGTTTGCCCTGATCGGGCTAGGGATGGATTATTCTCAAATAGGAGGTTTCTTGAAAATGGAATCAATTCGGGCTGCAGGCGAACAGAACCGGTGGTTTTTGATTGTTTCTGTATTTGTATGTTTGGGAATTCACGACATCTACTTTTACCTTACTCATAGGTTGTTACACATTCCCTTTCTTTTCAAAAAGGTTCATCTCATTCATCATACCTCTACAAATCCAAATCCTTGGACAGCATTTTCTTTTCACCCGATAGAGGGAGTGATCCAAATTGGGATAGTTCCAATCTTGGCATTTTTTCTTCCTATTCCAGAATTGGCTGTGATCATCTTTACTGTATTTATGTCTCTACTTTCAGTATATGGTCACTGTGGCTATGAATTGCGTGCAGAGAAGTGGAAGGGTTTTGAAGTTTTTAATACCGCCCTTCATCATCAGCAACATCATCAATTTGTCCGTTACAATTTTGGCATCTATCTCAGTATTTGGGACAAGCTTTTCGGGACATTTTCTCCTTTTTATCAGAAGTCATTAAAGCAGCTAATCGAAAAAAATAAAGGGTCTTAAGTGCAAATTGGATCAAAAGGGCGCTCGATAAACCAAACATTCAATCCTTCATGCTCCCATTGATCATACACTGAGAATCCATAGCGTTTGTAAAGTGGTAACATATTTTTTGCCGCAGTTTCAGCAAAGATGGGAAGCTGTTCTTTTCTGGAATATTCATAGACAAAATCCCTGATTTCTTTGATTGGATTCAGGCCTTCGCTTCGGTCTCGTACTGCGAGCATCCAAAAATAAAGATGCTTCTTTTTTGGCCTTCTTTTGGTTATTTCTGCCTCTCTGTTAATGATGGTCAAAGGTCTGTTCCAGCCAATACATTTGCTCCAAAGTTTAGCATAACCTAATAGCCAATTTGTTAACTGCTGTTTTTTCCAACTTTTAAAAATAAGAGCTACTCCTTTGCCATCGCTGGTGATGAAAGCACCTTCTTTCTCCATTGCTACCGTAAGGCAATAATTACAAAGAACTGCAATTCGCTCTTCTATTTTATTGTCTTTTTTGATCACCCAAAGTACTCCTGGGTTATCTCTGAAGCTAGAAATCAAAACTTGAAGTGCTAATGATTTATTGGTTCTGTCAACTTTTATCATGCCATTTTTTGGGCAAATTAAGCTTCACACAATGCTGTCTTTTTTGGGACTTTTGGCATTTTTACTTTGCAAAATGGACATGGATATAATGTACCATCATAATCCAAAAACAAATAACTAATTCCTCCACCGCAGGGCTTTGCTGAGCGGTACCCAGCTGGGTAAAGGACAGTGGGATAAACTAGAAAATCTTGGCTAAAATTGAATTGATTGCTCAATTTTTTAAGTCGCTCTTTGTGATGAATTTCCAATTCCACCTCTTTATCTTGATAGTTCCCAACAGCACGTGGCTCTAACAGATTTACAATTGGAACGTTCCATTTTTTTGCCAACTCGATCAATTCTTCTACTCCTCCGGATTCGATATATGATTTTGTTGGGCAAACATTTAATGCCACTAAAACTCCAATTTCTTGCAGGTTTTTTACCGCTTCATGAACCCAGTAAAATGACTTGCTGCTGCCTCTAAATGTATTGTGATTTTGCTCTATATGATTGTCCAAACTAATGGCTGCTCCATTCAGTCCTGCTTTTTTGAGTTCACGAGCTTTTTCTAAAGTCAGTCCAAATCCAGATGTATAAATCCATTGGTCACATTTGGTATTGAAACGATCAAGAAATGTGAGCAAATCCTCAAATCTACTTAAGGGTTCTCCTCCAGAATAAATCAATTGGCCAACGCCTTGCTGTACATACTTATCAATGCGATGGATGAACTCATCACAGGACAATACATCCCTATTGTATAGTGTTGCACCTTCGCTGCAATGCTCGCAGCTTAAAGGGCATCGTTTGGTGATAGCAATCAATAGCCTTCTCAAGCCTAATTGATCTGGGCTGGTGGGTTTAATTTCTTGTAAATGGGATCGGAAAAAGGTATTGAATCCAGGGGAAGGCCAGGCGGGATTAAACATATCCCAAGCATATTTTCCATCAATCTTAAAAGCCCGTACCAGCTTTTTATTTCCTATCATTTCTTGAAAATCTGCAATGAGTTGTTTTACAACTTTGAAAGCGGTTAGTGGATTTTTATAGAGTTTTATACCTAGCCACCAAATATTGATAACCATGAGTAAACGTACAATTTCATATTCTACTTTGGTTACAATTTTGGGCATCCTATATTTCTTTTTATAAAAGTTACAGTATTTTACTGAGATAAGAAATATGCTAGGGAAACTGTTGAACTTATATCAAAAAGCCTAGCAATGAATCGTTTTTGAGCGGTTTTACAGATTATTTGAAGAGATCCAAATTCAAAAAACATTTGTTTGGAAGATGAATTAAAGTCTTGTTGTTATTTCTTAAGAATTCTTGGGTTAACATATAAAAATTAAATTCCCCAAAATACATTTTCGGGGAATTCATTATTCAAATATTGGAACCTATTATTTTTCCTGATTTCTAACCATTTCTTTAATATCTTCCCTTAGTTGTACTGCATCGTAGATTATTCCATCTTTGATTGTGTATTTGATGCCTCCCACTCGTTCCATTTCTCCTGTTTCATCATTTAGTTTTAGGAATCCAGTACCATACAATACTTTTAGGTTTTCAATTGGATTTTCATCTACTATGACTAAATCCGCCAATAATCCAGGTCTGATAACTCCAAATTCAATTGGCTTTCCTTTTGGTTCAAATATTGCCTGAGCCGCATGTAAAGTTGCTCCTCGGATCACTTCTAGGGGATGGAATCCTGCTTCTTGAAGTAATTCCATTTCTTCAATGTAACCGAAACCCCATAGATTATAGATGAAAGATGCATCATCGCTAACTGTTACCCTTCCTCCGGCATTTTTGTAGTCATTTAAGAAAGACATCCATACCTTATAAAAGTTTCTCCATGCAGTTTCATCCCAAGAAGTCCAATTGTAAAAATAGGAACCATGGTTTTCTCGGTTTGGAGTATAAAAATCCCAAAGAGATGGTAAGGTATATTCCTGATGCCATTCTGCATTTCTTTCCCTCATAAGGTCTCTTCCTGCCAAATAAGCCGTCATGGTAGGATCTATGATAAAATCATGTTCCAAAAACTCATCAATTAAATCCTGCCATTGTTTGCTTCCTCTAGGATGTATTTTATCCCATTGGTATGCTACCTGACTAAAACGGTGCTGTTCATCATTATAATTGAAATTGGCTGGCCAATGCTGGATATCTTCATTTTTATAAAGTGCTTCAAATAAACCATAATAGTGGGTTAAGACGTCCAAACCCATTCTTGCCGCATCCAGTGCATTTGTTTGGGCGACCATGGGTTGAGCAATGTGGGCAACAGTTCCCATTCCATTTTCATGAGCAGCATCAATGGCTGCTTTCATTACATCAGGATCATGATTGAAAAATTTAATTCCGTCTACTCCTTGACTAGCTGCCCAAGTAACCCATTCTCTGGCTTTTTCTGCAGTGTATACAGGACCGCCTTTCCAGTTTTCGCCTTGACCTAAAGTCTGAAAAGCAATAATCCTAGGAGCTACAATTTCATTGGCAGCACTTCTTTTTTTCTCGCTTTGGGTCCAAGCTACATTTTCAGCTGGTACTCCTCGAATTGTTGTAATCCCATTTGCCATCCAAAGTTTATAAGGGTACTCTGCGTTAGGAGATTTTTCTGCTCCTCCTACATGTGCATGAAGGTTGATAAATCCCGGTAAAACATAGGATCCATGAGCATCTATTTCTTTGGTGGCACCTTGGGGCCGAGTATCGTCATCAATTGGGACATTTGGTACACCCACTTGACGGATTTCTACAATCCTGTTTCCTTCTATTACAATATCAGCAGGGCCTGCAGGAGGAGCTCCCGAACCATCGATGACAATGGCTCCACGAATAATCAAACGATCAAAAGGACCTTCTCCTTCATCTGCTCTTCGATCAGGAGCCGGGTTGAGTTTAATCTGTGCGTAACTACCATAAGCAAGAAGCACAAAAAAGCAAAGAGTTGTTAAAAATTTCATAAGGCTGGAGGTTGATTGTCCTATGAAAAACGCTAAAAACTCTTTGAATACCAAAGCATTGTATTGCTAAAATCAAAACCAGACAAAATAATAACATTAAAGGTTATTAGTATAATTAAAAAAGACTCCAATAAAGGAGTCTTTCATAGTGTTGGGAGTCTGAATCAATCAGGTCCCTTATCTGGGATTCTAATATTAGTCTTTTGCTTAATAAATCTCAATCATGCGGCATGTTGAGTTGTACTTTCCCATGCTAAATCACCAACATAACGGTGGGATACTTTCCCATTTTCATCCATAGCTAAAAGATAGATCCAACCATTATCACAAAGATTTCTAACAGATTGATGCTTTTCAAGTATGAGGTTCATTGCCTCAATTGGTGCCTCTATAATGACATTTAGCTTTTGGGGTTCGTGTTGATATTTTTCTCCATCATGGATTGCCTGTTCCGGTAAGCCTACTCTAAGGTCTCCAGAATATCCTTCCAAAACACCTAGACCTGCCGTTACATTATGAAGAGTTTTATTTCCTGATCCGAAATTCTTGTTATCTACTGTAGAACCGTAATACTGTAAATTGATCCAGCTGGTTACGACCATTGGGGCCGTCATGATCAGTTCCAAGACTGAAAATCCCTGATCCTTTTTCCAATCATAAGAATGAAGAAAAGATTTTCCTTCCAGATTAATTCCTTTAGTTCTTTCTCGAGGAGCTACTACAAAAGCAGCGCATCCTGCGAGTCCCCATTCTGGGCGGGTTTGTGACCAATCTTTGCTTCTTCCAATCATCATCTTATCTACACTAGTCCCACTTTCTGAAGACATGCGTAATGACCGTTCAGTTCTTGCTGCTTGTCCAGCCAATTCTAAAGTTTTTTTGAGTGATTCAAGTTCTTCCTTTCTTTCCTTCGGAACATCATATTCATTGTAAATACTTACCTCATCGGTGGTAGTATCATGAAGGCAAGCAAGGAAAATTGTATTAATAGGGATGAAGATATTTTCCTTGAGAAGACCTGCTCTTACTTCTCGATTATTTAATACTGCTGCTACTACTCTTGCGTTAGCCTCTCCTGAGTGTCCGCCGCAAGCTCCGCAATCATATCCTGTTGCATGAGGATTGTTGACGGTGGTAGATCCATGGCCTACAATCAAAACAAATCTGGCAAAGTCATCTGCTAATGACATGGCCTTTAGTGCATTTTTGGCCATTTGGATTTGCTGCTCCAGTGGAATCCCAGTTGTTTCATTTCCAAAGGTTCCTTCCGAAAGGTTAACCTTTTTCTTTTTATAAACATTATCTGATAAGCCATCTTTATCAGGGTGTGGAACTGGCCTAGTCAATCCAAATGAGTCGGTAAAGATCTTAGGCAAATAAGAAAGGCCTACGGGACTTACGAAACTGAAGCATGAAACGGCTCCGGATTTAAATGATTTCCAAACCTGATGCAATTGATGGTTTAAAATTCTACCATTAAATGCTTTTTCATGTTCTTTTTTATCTGAAATCTCTTCCAGTATAGTGGGGCCTGTTTTTAGGAGAACAGGGCATTGTGCCTCACCCTCATCATGCGCAATAGGTACATATTTTATCGGGAAAGCGAAGAATCCGGCAAATCCTAATGTTTCTACAGCACTATCAACCAATTCAAGATTTCTTCGGAAAACTTCGGAGCGTACATCGATACAGAATACTGCTTGGGCTTTTGTCTGCTCAGTATTTTTATTCCCGATCGGTTTTGCTTTTTCAAACTTATTTAGAATTTCTCTTTGAGTGGCTAAATCAAATGCTTCCTGTAGGATTAGATTTTGAACTAATTTTTGATTTAACTCTTGCTGCACATTAACCTGAGAAAGAATTTCTCTTGCTTCTTTCCATTTTTGGTTTACCTCAGTGAGGTTCAAACTTTCTAGAAGACATGCCTCCCAGCAAATTAATACCGCTAAAAATTCCATTAGCTTTCCATCTTTCCCACCGTACAATTCATTATCCCAATCCAATCGAGCTGCATATGCGGACCAACCTCCCAATCGAAGAACGACCCGGTGCAGGTATAAAGAGGCTTGCTGTTTTGTCTTGATTCCCAATTTTTCCAAAGAAATTTGAGCTGCTTGCAGTGGATTGTTAGGTAGTGCTTTTACTGATTTTCTAAACCCTTTTAAACCTGTTAATTCTGGAGTTCTATCTATTTGTGCTTCAGCTTTCCAAGCTAAGAAAAGATCCTCGGTTTGATTTGCCGCTGACCAAACAGCCTGCCCATTATCAAAATAAGAAGCGGCCCACTGCGAAATCCTTGCAACAACAAATCTATTCCAGTCTTTTTCGGTAACCTGAGTTGCCACATCTATAACTGAAGCGATGGTTTTTGTCGTTTCGATCGTTTCAATGTCTTCTTCTAGGCTCTTGATGAATTGAACAACATCAGTATCATATTTTCTTTTATTCAGTATATGGGTAATATCCCGATCTTTTATTTTACCCTCTTTTAGCTTTTGTAAATAAAATGAGGTTGGTAAAGTCATTTGAATACCCCCTGCTGCAGCAAGTTCTTGAGCTACAGTTTCAAATTTTTTATCTGTAAAGCCCAAGTAAGGATTGACAGCCACGAAGTTTTCTAATGGCCAAACTGGAGCAATTTTCTTACATGCTTCTCTCAAAGTATCAACGAGCACCTCTTGATTGCTGCTTTCCAAATTTTCAAAGAAGTTTTGTTTTGATTCTGTATTCTTAATCATTTGACTTTCTTTAATTGGGGTTAGTTTGTTTGTAGTACTCAATTGTTTTGTAAGACATGTTGACCCTCAAACCTTTCAACTTCAATCGACTTTGAATTTTTGACCTCAGTAATCAAAATCGATTTGTTTTGTGGATGATGTTCATAAAGTGCGCGAACCGTCCTGTCGAAAACTGTATTCACATATAATCCATTTCTAAAATGTATAGCCATTGCTTGATAAAATGAATTGTTGGAAAGAGTAGGGGCTAAAATTTGAATGAAAACTGCTGCTCCAAAGATGATAAGTACGGTAGCTATAAGTATGATCTCTATCAAGCTTGGGCTGACCAATTCAGGTAATTGCGAAGAAAGGAGATAATGAGACCCTGATTCTAAAGTGAAAAAGGAGATTGTAACAATTACTGCCAGAATACTTGCCCTTAATATTAGTTTCAGGCTACCGTTTGAATCAATTGCTGAAGTAAACAGTCTTGAAAGGCCTAGGACAATAATAGCTCCAATAGCTAAAAGAGACAGTTCATTTTTAGGATCAATTCCCCATAAGAAAGCAAATGTAACATAGAGCCCAAGTGCTAAGAATATACCGAGTCCAATTCTAAAAGGGCTTCCAATACGTTTTGAGGCAGCAGTAACTTTTGAAGCTCTAATCACTTCAATAACACTTCCTGAGGATAAGAAGGAATGTGCCTTGTAAAATGAATGAGCTACAAGATGAAGCATTGCTGCTGGATATAATCCCAAACCGCATGTAAGAAGACTGAATCCCATATGCGCTACACTTGAATAACCTAAAGCAGTTTTTATGGATGTCTGAGTTAGGAATACTATGGAAGCAAATAGAGCAGTAAATCCTCCAATAGAAATAAGAATTAAGGGAGCGTAGGTGCTTGATTCCATAACGAATGCCATTCTCACGATAAGGAATGGGCCAGCGTTAAGTAATCCCGCGTGTAAAAGAGCAGAAACCGGTGTTGGAGTTTCCATGACCTCGATCAACCAACCATGGGTCGGGAATTGAGCGGATTTCAAAAGGGCCGCAAAAACGAGCAGTATTGCTGCTGCCTCCATTCCATACATGGATATTCCTGATACAAGGTTCGATTTAATCTCCTGAAAGATAATTTCCAGATTTCCAGTTTCAAATTGAGAATATAGGATCACAAAGGCAGCTAATAAGCAAGCATCACCTATTCGGGCAACTATGAATTTTTTTCGAGCTGCAATGATTGCTCCAGGTCTTTCTCTATAAAATATCAGTAATCTATGTAGAGACATACTGGTAAGAACCCAGGAGATAAATAATAAGGTTAGGGTTCCTGATAGTACTAAGAGTTGTACTGAAGCAATGGTAGCCGCAAGTCTTCCGATAAAGACCCCTTGTCTTGTATCACCATCCAAATAATTAAGACTGAAACGTACCACAATAAAGCCAAGCAAGGCTATCATTGTTAGCATCAAAATACTTAATGCGTCTAATCTTATGCTTAATCCTAACTGCTCTGTTCCTAAAAGAGAGGTTTCCAGTAGACCAAAATTGATCACAAAAAAACCGCTTATTGCGGCAATCATAATACTCAAAATGGTAGATATTGTCGCCATCTTTTTTATAAGATTGGGACGCAAACCAGTTTGAAACCAAGATACAATTGCCGTTAGCACAAAAACTGCTGGAGATAGTATTGCAAGTAATGAGAGTACGTTTTGATTCATAGCTGGGTCTTCCTAATTATATGATTTCGACTGAAATGCTGGAATAGATTCTCAAGTTTTTTCCTTGCTCTTTGGCTTGCACTAGAAAGTCGTTAAGTAAAGCTTTGCATTCCTTTAACTCCATTATTCTTTCTTTAGAGTTTTGATCTACCTCACCAAATCTTATTTCATGGCTGAAATTCTTTCTTTCATGATAATTGATCTTTTTAGCAAAGAGATGGTTAATGATTTCTGATGCATTCTCTGGTGAAAAATCACCTTTAATGAGTTCTTGCTGGATAATTTCTTTCACAGCTTTTTCGGTAATTTCAGTTGTATTTATCATCGTTTTTAAGTTTGTATTGCAAAGTTTGTAAAACTTATTCATAAATTTTTATTTATATTTATTATGGAATACATAAACAAATATTATGAATTACACCATACATCAATTGCAAATCTTTCTGAAAGTGGTTCAAACAAAAAGTATCACCAAGGCATCGGAAGAGCTTTTTATGACCCAACCAGCAGTATCAATTCAATTAAAAAACCTGCAAGATCAGTTTGATATACCACTTACTGAGGTAATAGGCCGTCAGTTATACATAACTGACTTCGGAAAAGAAATTGCAATAATTGCTGAGCGAGTGATTCAGGAATTGGAAAATATCAATTATAAAACGCAAGCATTTCAGGGGATTCTGACAGGGAAACTTAGCATTTCTGCGGCCTCAACAGGCAAATATGTAATACCTTATTTTTTATCAGGCTTTTTAGAAAAGAATACTGGAATTGATTTGGTATTAGATGTAACGAATAAAAGCAAAGTGGTTGAGAGCCTTAAAAACAACGAGATCGATTTTGCCTTGGTGTCAGTGGTCCCTGAAAAACTAGCAATCGAAGAAGAGTTATTGATTGAAAACAAATTGTATTTGGTAGGAAATCAGGCAACCCGCAATGAGAAAAAACCATTGATTTATAGAGAGGAGGGATCTGCAACACGGCTGGCTATGGAGAAATATTTTGAGGAGCACCAAGGAAAACAAAGAAAGAGGATGGAGCTTACTTCAAATGAGGCGGTAAAACAAGCTGTTATAGCTGGCCTGGGATATTCAATAATGCCCTTGATAGGAATCCATAATGAATTGATCAACAAAGAATTATTTATACTTGAATCCCAAGATTTACCAATAAAAACAGAATGGCGTTTGATCTGGCTGAAAGGGAAAAAGCTTTCTCCGGTAGGTCAGGCCTATCTTGAATTTATTCGATCAGAAAAGGAAAAAATCTTAAACAATAATTTCAACTGGTATTTTGAGGTATTAAAAGGGGAATCACTATAAAGGTTTGAAGAGATTTTTCATACCATAGGATTCCCTGATTCATTAAATATTTTCTAACTCTTCAATGCTTCCAAAACCCGATTAGGTGTAAAAGGAATATGTCTTAAATGTTTTCCGGTCAATTTCAGAAATGCATTTGCAATAGCTCCCGCTACCATAGGAGTGGCAGTCTCACCAACACCTTGTGGTGCTTCAGAAGAGGAGATCAAAGTCGTTTCAATACTATCTGGAACATCCTCCATCCTCAATAGTGAATAGTCATTGAAATTTGATTGCTGTACTTCACCATTGATTACCGTTATTCTTTCTTGTAGGGCACTACTGATACCCATCATAATTCCACCTTCCATCTGAGCTTTTACATTGTCAGGCTGCACAATTACACCTGCGTCTAATGCAATCCAAAAACGATGTACTTTAATTTTTCCGGTGTTACGATCCACAGAAATCTCACAAACACCAGTTCCTAATGATCCATGCTCCACGAATGACATCCCTTTTGCTCTTTCTTCAGGTAAATTTTCACCCCAATTGGACATTTGTGCTGCTTTTTCTAAGGTGGCGAGAGCTCTTGGAGAATTAGCCATTAAATTCCTTCTTAGATCTAATGGGTCGATTCCCTGATCATGGGCAACTTCATCCAATATGCTTTCTATAGCAAACTTATTTGGGCCATGTCCTACCGAACGCCAATGTTTTAATCTAACTCCATGGGATGTTTCCTTCCATTCGGCAAGTTGGTTAGGAATTGCGTAATGATCGTTATTTACTCCACTAGCAACTAAGCCGCCTCCATCACCGATAACTAGATGTGAAAATCCATTTATTTTCCCATTGTTATCTATTGAAGCAGTAAGTCGCTGGAAAGAGATTGGGCGAAATGTTCCATATCGTAAATCATCCTCACGAGTCCAAATCAGCTTTACGGGAGCAGGTGCCATTTCCTTTGCCAAAACGGCGCATTCTACCACAAAATCATCCATACTTCTTCTTCCAAATCCTCCGCCCAAATATTGTAAGTGTACATTCACATTTTCAGGAGGAATCCCTAAAACACCTGGCACACCGAGTTTGGTGTCAAAACCTTGCTGACTTCCCACCCAAACATCTGCACTTTGTAAATCTTCAGATACTTGAATGACAGAGTTCAACGGCTCTAACTGGGCATGATAAACATAATCGTTCTTATAATCGGCAGTATAGATTTTGGAGCCATTTCTTAGAGCGGTA
>NZ_JAHEBC010000285.1 GCF_024642405.1 Algoriphagus sp.
TAGCGCTGCCCAAAGTAGCATCAAAGCTATGTAAAAGGCCACGCCCCATACCTGGCCCAATGGCCAATAGTCCGGTAGCTATCATGTACCGAATATGAGGTAATGACTGTTTTCGATTGACCATCGCCAAGGTCCAAAAAATAGCAAAGCAGATCAACCCACGGGAGTCCAAGGCTATAAAAGTAAGCGTATCATGCATGGGTACATCGAACTCGATAGCTCGCCAATAGCCATGCTTGCCAATTAGGTAGAGGGATATAATAATGGCTGGCCCTAGAACCCAAGAAACCTTTCCTATTCTGCGGTGCAGCTTTGGGCGACCCATATAAAGAAGTACAGGTTGCAGAACCAAAAGTACCAACCAAGTCATCAACAATGCCCCATGGACATGTATTGTGGGCGTGGCATTTTCGAAAGTTGGAAAATGACTGGTGTAGCTGGAATAAAAACCCCACTGAGTTCCTAAAACAATAAACACCATCAAGATAGCCGTATTCCGAAAACTCTTTTTCATAGAATAATCTAGCTTGTTTTACTCTGCATTGCAAATGATTTTTTTCCTCTCCAGAAATAGTACTCTAAACTAGTTCCAGTCCTCGTTTGGGAAAGTGTCTTTTACTCCTCTCTCGTTGTGAAATCGAACATTGTTATAACTAGGTAGATTTGTAATTCCACATTTTATTCTAACCAATTTTTATTATCATGATCAATACACAGGAGATCTAATTGAAGGAAATTTTCAAAATGGCATAGCTGTAAATCGAAGTACTTTTAATCAAATAAACTTCTTGGTTTATGAAATTCATTTTGGTTCTGCGTTAGGACTTCCAGGGAGAATATTCGCTTTTTTGGCTTCTTTAATTGCGGCTTCACTTCCCATCACCGGATTTCTTGTTTGGCTGAACAAAAGGAAAAAGAAATAAAAACTCACCAGGTGATCAAGATATTACCAATTCATTAAATAGTATTATTCTTAGGTTTTTATTAATTTAGAAAGAACCATTTTTCTTAACAGATGAAAAAATTAAGCCCTTTTATCTGGAGTCTTTTACTTTTTGGAATACTCTATAGTTGTAATCCCGTAGAAATAAAAACAGGTTATAACCCAATTACTCAGGAATTAATTGAACTCTTAAATACAAATCCAGAAGTAAATGATCTATTGCGATCTTCAATAGAACATGCTAGACGCGTAAACCCAGACCCTAAAACCAATCCAGTTCAATCATTGGATCATTATTTTGATTTTGTATCTCGAACAGAAAACGGCATGCCATGGAGTTTATATGAGAAAAAAGACAGCATCGAGGTATATTCTGATATCAGTAAAAGCTTGAGATATTTTTATTTTTTAATCAACCAACCCCTCCCTGAGCTCGAAGGCAAAGGGCTTTATGATAACACCATTCAGTATTCTGAACCTTTTGCTACCTGGTTAACAAAGTTCAACAAGCATTGGGGACATTACCTTTCGTCAGAGGATTCTTGGAATGAAACCTACTATCAGATGGCAAAATCAGATACCCTATTTGGATTGAGCAGTACATGGTATGAAGATCCTTCAAATTGGAAATCTTTCAATGATTTTTTCGCTAGAAAGCTTCGCTCCCCAGAAGAAAGACCGATCACAGCTCCAGAAGACAATCAAATAGTCAGCTCCTCAGCAGATTCTAGACCAATCGGTTCTTGGAAAATTGATGATAAATCAGTGATTATTTCTGAGAATGGAATTCCTGTTAAATCCGCCACCTTTCGTTCCGTTTCCAAACTGATTGGAGAAGAAAGTCCTTATGCAGAAGCTTTTAAAAACGGAACTTATATACATTCTTTTTTAGCCATTAATGATTACCACCGTTACCATTTTCCTTTAAGCGGAGTAATCAAGGAAGTTAGTTTGATTCAAGGTTTGGGAGTGGCAGGTGGAACGCTGAATTGGGACGCTCAAAACCTTCGATACGCTTATAATCCAACAGGTATAGACTGGCAAATGCTTGAAACAAGAGGTTGTATTATACTGGAAACAAGGGAATTTGGGTTAGTTGCACTAATTCCCGTGGGAATGGCCACAATTAGCTCAGTGAATTTTGAAGAATCTGTGAAGGTTGGAACTTATGTCAAAAAAGGAGACCCTTTAGGATATTTTCTTTTTGGAGGCTCTGATTTTGTGATGTTATTTCAGGAACATGTGGAGTTTATCTTGGATGCCCCAAAAATGGAAGGTGGCTCAGGATATCAGCACAGATTGATGGGTGAGCGAATTGGATTTCTTTCATTGAAGAAGGAAGAGTTACAAAATTGATTTCTTCTAATTGAGAAAGTTTAAGAGTAGAATGGGGAAATAAAAACTTAAAAATCATAATCAAATGATTTCTATTTCATCTTCTAAAAACCCTTCAAAGCTTTAAAGTTTTTTAAGTTCAAAAGCATTTTCAGCAAGCAGTTGACAAGAAGACAACATTCAAGACAGCACAGGACGATCCAAAGAGGTGGTTTTCTTAACTACTACTATCCAATTTCCAGCCATGATAAAATCAAGTTGTTTTTTGCTAGTTCTGATTACGTTTCTCCTGATTGGGAAACAACCCTTACTAGCCCAAGTAGAGAACCGGGCAGTTGATCCAAATTCTCCGGTAGTGAGCTTTGGCCCTACTCCGAAAGAGGCCTTGCTTTTGGGCGAGAAGGCTGCGGGCCGTCTAGTGATTATCGATCCCGAAACATTGGAAATCGTAGCCCGAATTCCGGCAGGAGGAAATCTTCATGAACTGGCAACCGACGGAAAGTACGTGTACATCGGTTCGAATCTTCCTGGAATCACAGTGGTGGATGCGATTTCTCAAAAGCGGGTTGAGCCCATTGATATCAGTGCATTTGGGGACCGTCATGCGATTACTTTCGCAGGAAGTCATCTTTATCTGGGGCATGAGACCAACCGCCTGATCACACGTTATGATCCGACAACCAAGACCTTTGATGAGGTCATCGGGCTCCCCGGTGGATCACACATGCTCATCGTCACTCCCGATGAACAGCGAATCTTTACTGCAAGCAGCAATGGCCAAGTGATTTCTATTATTGATCGGGTAACCAATGAAAGAGGCAGGAAAAATTTTACTTTCACGAATTTCCCAGGTGATACCCGCATGGAAGGCATGGCGCTATCACCTGACGGCACCGAATTCTGGGCGCTTCATATGCATGCGAAAGAAATATCAATCATTAACGTGCCGGAAAAGAAACTAGTCAGTACTATTTCGTTTGAAGGAGGTTTGAACAACCGTATTAAGTTTACGAAGAACGGAAAATATGTATTGATGAATGAGTTGCAAGGAAACGAGCTGAGAGTCTGGGATGTGGCAACACGTAAAGAGGTAAAGCGAATTGACGTAGGTGCCGGGGGTGAAGGCATCTTCATCGATCCGATACGTCCAAGAGCATACTATGCGGTAAGTGCTGGAAATAAGCTTGTCGTGATCGATACTAACACATGGACTGTGATCAAAGAAATACATGACCTTCAGAACCCTGATGGTATGGATTGGTTTATGTCGAAGTAAAATTAGAGATGCTTTTAATCTTCGCATTTTTGTAAAAGTTCTCATTTTATAGAAACTTTAGTTTCTCATGGTTTCAAAACTAATGTCTATCCGAACCACATTTTTCCTACTTATTTTTCTATTCCCACTTTTCACTTTTGCTCAAAGCATCATTCCACCCTTACAATTCCAGGCAAGGCAAGCGAATGCAGAAACCGGTTCGGCTTTTATGCAGCGGATGATTCCATTGCCTTTAGAAGAGCGGGAGGAGGAAATCTACCAAGCCTTTGCAGCTGGAAATATGCCTGATTTTCTAAGAGAAACTATTCGGCTAAAAGGGACTTTCACAGATTCCCTTGGTCAGTCACATGAACTTATTTATGAAGTGATGCCGGATTATCTGGCTATTGGATCTAATGAGGATTTTTGCCGTATTCCCATGAACCCAAACACAGCTCAGCGACTAGCTAATTTATTTGGTGGTTCAATGATCACATCAAAAATATCAGATCATATTTATGAAAATGCCTCCGTGAAACTTGCTCCCTTTTTTTACAAACCAGTTGGTCGGGAAAATGAAAGTATCGAAAAGTTTATCCTCCATAACGAGCAAATAGAAAAGCAAAAATCAGAAGCCATGGGTCAAAATGGGCAGCTGATCGCCGGAATTAAAAAGGATGTGATCCTATCCAATCGTATCACAAATTCTCCCAATAAAGTAGTGATTTACGGTTGGCATCAACTCAATGGTATTCCCATCCAGCCCGTTTACAGCGGGCATGTAGATTGGTATGTGGATTACAGCCATGGCATTCGATTGATGAATCAACAAGTGATCCTCGATGGAGAGGTGGTTTCGGTATCCAAAATTTTGAGTGACCCGATTCTTTATACGTTATTGAGCAATGAAAATAGCCCTATGCTACAAACAGAGTATATTAATTCAGGAAAATAAGGTGTAGCTAAACAGGAATCTGTAATTTTAGTTTTAACAACGTCAAGAGAAAACTAGGAATAAACAAAGTAGATTAGTAAGTCAGGATTTTAAACACGTATTGGTTTTAGAATAATACTTTACAGATACATTGATATGGAAAAAAAGAGTTTTACCAAGATGACTGATGAAGAATTATTAGTCGAAAAAAAGAAGTTAAAAAAATCTAAAATTATCCACGCAACTATGATTGGTTTTCTTGCCGGAATACTGATTTTCGGAATTATTGCTTGGAGTTTATCTCCGGAAAAAAAATTAGGATTTATTATCCCCATGCTTTTTCCAATATTTTTCATTTACCAACTGGTTAAAAATTCAAAAAAGAACAAGGATTTTGAAGATTTCCTAAAAGGTCATGACCTGAAAAAGTGAAAAATAGATTTTACCACGATAAAATCTAAACCGAATTAAGCTGCATCAGAAACTCATAAAAAGGATAGATAGACCTGATATAGATTGATTGTCACCCACTTAATTTGGTTTGAAAAGGCACTCATTTATTTTATTGAATTTGCAATACATGGAGTTAT
>NZ_JAHEBC010000286.1 GCF_024642405.1 Algoriphagus sp.
AATCTCCGAGTTCTTGGCAAGGTACTAGTCTTCGGTCCAAAGACTTGGCAAAACGAAAAGAGTTCCTGACCGAGCACCTTTGGCAAGTGGATATCATTGCTCCCAGCGAAGCTATCCGAACTGAACGCTGGAAGTATTTCCGCTACATCAATGATCCAAGCCATGAGGAATTGTACGATCTAAAAGCTGATCCATTGGAAATCAATAATCTAGCTAAAGAGTCTGCCCATCAGGCAATTTTAAAAGAGCTTCGTGGCAAAATGGAGAAGAAAATTGCGGAGTATTTGAACGATCGAATAGAGTAGTTTAACGAATGGAAATGAAATTTGAGGAAATGAGTTAACCAAATCTATTCCTTAATTTGGTATAGGCTCGGAGAAGTAATTCCTTTTTCCAGATAATATTCTTTATTCATTTCGAAATGCATTTCTGTCATTGAATTGAGGTAAAGCTCGAGCGGCTCAAGTCCGATTGATTCTCTTCGTCGATTGACATTGACACTATCCTCGAGTGACTTTGGATATGCTTGGCCGATTGCCAGGTTATATGTGACCTGTGTTCCATAAATCTGTTTTTCGCCAGTGTTGAGTTTCACGCGATCCACAAGCAAGCCATAGTTATTTGGTTGGGCATTGTTGTTATCGACTTCAATTTTCATTTTTCCCAAGACTTTTGTCTGAAAATCTGGATCGTGATCAGAATGCTGAACCATCAACCAAAAATTAAATGAGCCTTCTTCGCCAGCCAAATCAAAACCCACGAATCCATACTGTTCAAAAATTTCTGCCAGTCGAGTTTGGTGTGTAGTGAACACACTGTCCTGGAAGGCCTCCCATTGTATTGGCGTTAATTTCAGATGTTCTTCTTGGGGAATATTAGCTGCAATTTGGTCGATCTCAGCCATGGCTTTTAGTTCTTCTGCCAGCGATTGATTAAAGTCAAGGGCTTCCTTTTCTTCCGTTTTGGTTTGGCAGGCGGTTCCGAATGAGACAATGATCAGGAATAAGATTAAATAATTGGGAATTTTCATGTTATTGTTTGGAATTAGATGTTTGTCCGAGATTCGATGTTTTCTACTTCTACGTCCAGTTTGAGAAATGCCTCTTTATTTTCCATCAGCATTTTTGAGAAAACAGGATTGACATCACCTTCTTCGTTTCTAGTGATGAATCCAAACTCGGTTCTGGAAAGTAAATTTACAAACCACAGCATTTCCGTCGCTTGCTGAGGAGCCGGGGCGATTCTTAAATCAGATTCGGGAGCCATGAGCCCATTTTCTCCATCCCCATACCGAAGACCTACCCCATTGAAAAGTAATTCCCCAAGCTCGTCATATTGATGCTCGTTGATCCAAGTGTGGAGGTAAGTTGCTACAAAGATCATGTACACACAGCTGTCCTTAAGATTCTGAATATCCTCTTGCGAGATTTCCTCATTTCCTTTATTAGTGGTGATGGGAGAGACGGCTTTCAGTTCACCATTGATCCGTTCTCGCTTCAAGTCTGGAACAAATCCATATTTGAATTGATAATAGTGCAAGCGTTCTTTTGATTGATCTTTAAGTTCAGGGCTAAGTTTTTCTAGGTCAACATCAGCTAAATAAACCGGCACGCTATGCTCAAGTAGGTCTTCTGAGAATCGGTAGATTTCCAACCAAAAGTTCTTGATTTCATCCAAATTCGAATCGATAAACTCGTTCACATAGTCCTGGGTGATTTTCCAAAACAAATGATCTGCCTTTGCCACTTCATGAGCAGTGCTGATTGGCGACATAGGCTTAAAACCTTTCCAATCTTGCACTCCTAGCAAATCTTTCGTGCGAGAAATAAGGCCTTTTTCAGTCAAGGCGGTGGCATTCGAGAGAAAATCCTTCAATAAAATTTTGTCTGCAGTATGATTGATCAATACCACTTCTTTCAAATGTGGAAGCAATAAGTTGGCAATGGGGTTTAATCGTAGATTTCTAAATGCAGCGATGGCATATTGCTCAGTATTGAGATGTGTTCCTGAAAAATGGTCATCTACTTCGGTAGAAAAACTTCCTGTGACTCTTGCGATTCGCTTTGCTTGCATCCAAGCTTCGCCATCTTCTGGTGTAAATGTCCTTTTTTTCCAAGGGTCTTTCTCTAAGGCTGTCAATCGTCCAGTTAATGTGATTTTTACAGGTGAGGGAAGGCCCTCTTCGTCTAGCTTAAACTGAATTTGTGCTCCAGGAAGGGCATAGATTTCATTGGTTTCATATTGGCAAGCACCAAAATAATTGACTAGGAAATGCCCGGCTTTTTCAGGGTCAGGAAGAAAAGAGGATCTATTCATTCCATTCATCTGACGATTACCAAAATAGGAATCCGAGCGAGTATAGCCAGGTAATTTTTGCTCGATACATCTGGAAAGATTGAGCGGGTAATCATCTTGTATGGTCCCCAGGTTTATTTTGTGAGAGTTCAGCCATATCAATTCCAAATGCTTTGCCTTCGTAAGTTCATAGGGTATAAATTGCTGGGCTAGGGCATCTTGTCTGGCTTGGGAATAGTATTGAGGAGCATCTTTTTCCCTGTCTTTGATCAGAACTCTTGGGGCTGGGTAATCCGCCCTGTATTCCCAGTAATCTAGCCTGAAGTTTTCCAACATAAAGGAGTCTGATCGAAGCTGGTCTTTCCTTACCCATTTTTTTTCGAACAAAGTGAAATGAGCAGTGGACTTTCCGTCTTTGAAATAAATGTGTGAAGTCTGGTAGACTTCCATTCGGAGATTTAGTACGAAAATCCCTTTGGCAACAGATCGATCGTAGTCAATGCCATAATATCCCTCGTCATCTGTGATTCCCTCTCCAAGTTTTTTCCACTGCAAGCGCCAGGTTCTGGCCCAGAACTCAATATTCATGTGATGAATAGGCTTAGCATGGCCATTTTTCATCGCAAAAGTCACTCGTCCTTTGATGGTACTGTTTCGGTTTTTACCAAAACATTTTTCTCCTCGGGGGAAAAGGAAGTGTTGAAGTTTTTGAAAGAGGTTTCTTAAGTCTTTAAACACCACATAAAAAAATTCTAAAATAATGGTGATTGGACTTGAAATAATTTTTGATCTTCCTACTTCAATGTGATTAATACTTTTGAATCGGGGAGAGAAAAAGCTCCCCTTATCTGTGAATTCGATTTTGGTTTCTTCTCTACATTCTTTAATTATTTTTTTTATTTCTTGGTGGGTCATTTCTGAAGGTTTTATTCAAGGATTTTTAAAGAAAAAAAATGATCAGAATTTTGAAATATAAATTAGTAATAAGTGTTTTTCATTTCTCCAAGATGATAGATAAAAGTGTTGAGAATAGCATTTTTGAGGAATGATTTAAGGAAACGTTTTTTTAATTTCAATCTATAAATCCCAATCGGGTAGCTCCATAGAACAAACTAGTTTTCTAAGTTCAGGGATTCAATTGATCTTTTAACTAAGTCACATCAGGTTTTTTTCCTTATCTTTTTCACAGAAATGATATAAAGACTAGATTGAAATATACGAATCGCTATGTTTAAATTGATTTTTTAGAACTGTACAAGTAAAAGTTGTCCACCTAACATCTTATCCATGAATAAGCCAGATTTTCTCTATGACCGAAAGGGGCCTTGGCCTCAACCCAGCCCATCACATCCATTTGGAGAAGCCCCTGCAGTCGTACATATCCCTAAAGATGAACAACGGACTTGGTTTTGGAATATTGGCTTTAGATACATTCGGAATGTGTTATTCTATTGGCCTAAAGCACTTTGGATGGCTTGGAAAAATCCAACTTGGGAACTCATCGATGATGAGGTGTTTTGTGATCAGATTTACACCACCCCATTGGCTAAATTTTTGAATCCTAATATCGATGACAACCTTCAAGAGATTTTTAAGGATCAGCTAAGTAAAAAAGACTCTGATTCCACCTATTTTGTGGCAGATTTTAGCTGTATGAAAGATGTTGTCCCATTCAAAGGATTGTATGTCGCTTCTACAGTAGCCTTAATGAGTAAGGCTAAAGAGGAATCAAGACTTAAGCTTCATGCCATCTATATTTTTGAAACAAAGTTGCTCCTTTTACCCGAGGATGGAGATGCTTGGTATCTCGCAAAAAACTATGCCATGATGGGGGCAACTTACCGGATATTGCTATCCACGCATCCTATTTTGCATTTTCCTTTTGATACAGTCAATGCAATTACCAAGACTTCGCTTCCCACTAGTAATACCATATTTAAATTACTCTATCCCCATTTTCAATTTACGCTAACATTGAATGATTCCGTATTGGAGAGTTCGAGTTCGCCAGTATATAATGATCAAAAATACCCATTTACAGGATTTTGTGGCCCCCAGGAAGGTTTACTTACACTCCTGGAATCTGGTTATGCAGGGATCGAGGGCAACTCTTCCTACCCAAAGTTTAAATGGGATGTTTACCCGACTGAAGTGTATTCTGATTACCAAGTGTATTTGATGGAATATTATCAGGCATTTAAGAGGTTTACCGATGAGGTGGTGAAAAAGATTCCTGCAAACGAAATTGAGGATATTAAAATTTGGGCAACCTATATTTCTCAGTGGCTTCCAGGGTTTCCTTCTGGCGAAAAAATCATGGAAGGAGATTTACTTTCAGGCTGCTTAGCCAAAATCATGTGGGACCTCTCCGTAGCCCATGCCACAGACCACCATTCATATGGCACTATTCCGATCAACCGATTGCCACTCCGGATGCGAGTACCGCCTCCAGCAAGTAAAAAAGATACTTTTAATCCAAAGGATCAGGCGAAAAAACTAGATGTATTCAAGTATGCGCTAGAATGGAAAATGTTTTTTAACGATTATACAGTGACGCACTTGGTAGATGTGGATTATAAATTTGCCAGTGCCGAACTTCAAAAAGTTCAGGCCAATTTCCTTCAAGATTTGGAATTGATAGATCTTCATATGCCTGTAAAAAGGTATATGGATCTTAAGAACATATCTGTCAGTATTCAGTTTTAACAAGCAATGATACATCTTCCTTACCAGTCGTTTAAAGAGAATAGAAATTATA
>NZ_JAHEBC010000048.1 GCF_024642405.1 Algoriphagus sp.
CTCTTGTTCGCTTAATGAAAAAGAAGTCTGCAAATGAGATTTCAGGTTTGATGGACATAAGTGATTCCCTTGCTACACTTAACAAAGAGCGATATAAAACCTTTCAAAAAGAGTATAATTTTGAAAATTCGAAACAAGCGCTTTTAGCATTTAAAGGTGACGTATATACAAAAATTGATGTGGACCAATATGATGAGTCTGACTTTGAATTTGCTCAAGAGCACCTAAGAATTCTTTCGGGACTTTACGGTTTGCTAAAGCCTCTGGACTTAATCCAGCCCTATCGATTGGAAATGGGAACTAAGCTTGAAAACAGAAAGGGGAAAAATCTATATGAATTTTGGGATAAGAAAATAGCGAAGGCTATCAACAAAGTCGCTCAAGGGGAAACAATAGTTAATCTAGCAAGTCAAGAATATTTTAAGGCTGTTGATCAAAAATCGCTAAAGTCCCCTTTGGTTACCATCCATTTCAAAGAATATAAAGACGATAGCTATAAAGTTATTGGATTTTTTGCAAAACAAGCTAGGGGTATGATGACTAATTTTGCCATCAAAAATAGAATTACCGAACCTCAGGATCTTAAGAGTTTCAATCAGGAAGGATATGAGTATTCAGAAAACCTGAGTTCAGAAACCGATTGGGTTTTTGTTAGATAGACTTCATTTTTTGAAATAGTTAATAGCCAATATTCCAAAAATTAATTTTTGGCTTGCAATTAATATGGAATAAACTTTGAACTATAAAAAATGAACTTTATAAACATTAAAGTTTATCCGGTACAAATAGGTAAATTTGCACACACCCATAAAAAAAGAAATTTTGCAAGCAAAGAACCAATTTCCATTTTGGAAATTTGGAATATTATTGATTTGGATCAGTATAATTTCTGGTTCAACATCTCTTTATGCCTTCAGTTCTAATGAATCCAATCAGCCATTTTTGGAAAAAGATGAGTTTGCGATTTTAGAATTAACAGGTCCTGAATACCTATGTATAATTTTTGGTGGTGTAATTGGTACTTATAGCGGAGGAGGCGATCCCACAACTGATGTTTACTCTTGGGTAGTCACCAATCAAAATGGGGATGAAATCTTCAAACAATCCGGAGGTGGTACCCAATATGAAACAATTAAAGTTTCATTTAATGAGATCGGAACCTACCAAGTCAAGTTGAATGTAAGAAGGAATAATGAAAGTGACTTTTATGAAGAAACACTAGAAGTTAATGTTAAGAAAGGCCCGGAATTAGTTCTTTTACCAGATTATTTACTCTGCGATGGTAACTCAGTGGAATTAACAGCTATTAATTCTACCACTTCCAATGTTGAGGAATACTCCATAATCTGGAAGGATGTTCTGGGTAGTGAATTAGCTACTGGAAATACGATTCAAGCTTATTATGAAGGTTATTACAAAGTTGAAATCTTTTTGCTCAATTCAGAAGGTGGGCAAGACTGTTTAATTACAGCTTCCACTTTTGTTGGCCCATCTATAGATTTTAAGGTTCTTCAGAGTTCCGAAGAAATATGTGAAGGAGAAGACATTGTATTCTCATTGGACACTCCACTTTCTGGGGAATGGTTTATGAGAAAAGATAACGAAACCGAAAAAACAAGTCTAGGTTCAGGTTTTGAAAAAAGGATTACATCAGAAGAAATTAATGGGACTGGCTATTTTGAAGTATCATTTAAAGCTTTTGACCCTGAATTCCCAGATTGTAGCTCTGAAAGAAAAAAGTTTTTCTTTGTGAAAGACTCTCCGAAATTCAACTTAACTATTTCAAGTCAACCTTTGAGCTGTTCAGATCCATCCGGTGGATTTCAAATTACCACTCAATCTGATCTTGACTCCTTATTTATTCCTGAACTTGGTATCACAGAAACCAATATATCGGCAGGGCAAATACTTCCCTTTTCAAACATAATCCCCAAAATATATACTGTAAGTGCTTATCAGAACGGTTGTCAAGTCACCAAACTAATAGAGATTGCCGCTATACCAGAAAACCCATCAACCCTACTGGATGTACAATATGAAGAAACTCCTGAAACCTGTAATTCAAGAGGGATAACACCCGGAAACCTCTCTATAAAATTCCCTACATCGGTGACAGGTGAATTTAGAGTTTTGTCTAAACGATCTGGAATAATTGCTTCAGGATTATTTAACAATGAGTCAAGCAAAGACATTACATTATCGGATGGTTCTTACCTTGTTGAATTAATTATTGGAGGATGTACCTATCCATTTAAGACGATAGTAATAGAAAAAGCGGAAGAAGTAGATTTCTCAATTCCCGAAATCATAAATATTTGTGAAGTTTACGACTTAGTTCCGGAAACTGACCAGGATTTACTATTTACTCTCAAATATCCAGACGGGCGAGAGGAGCAGGTGAATTCTGATAATGGGTTTGTTTTAACTGAAGCTGGAGACTATGAATTGCTCGGGGTTTCTAATGATCCTAATCTGGATGACTGTCCTCGTGTTAGGAAATTTACAACAACACTTTCTCAATCTATTTCTTTTGAGGTCGAATTAATAGAAGAGGATTGTTTTGGGAATAAAATATACGAAGCGAAAATTCAGGGAATTTCTCCAGATCAAGCTAGCATTCGTTGGCAAAATCCGGATGGTGAAATTGTTGGGAGAAGTCCAATTTTTTATCATTCTGAATATGGGACCCACTCACTTATTGTGCAACCGTTAGGTAGTGGTTATTGTCCTGTAGAGAAAATCAATTTTGAAATTACTCAACCTATTTTAAACGTTGAAGTAGAATTGGAGGCAACTAAAATATGCCCTGTACCCTACCAAGCGACTGTTTCATTATTTACAGATGAAGAAGAAGTTACCCATACAGAATGGATATTCTATGATCTTAGCAATAACCGGGTCAATTTGACTCAATTCGACGATTTCTTCGAAATTCAAGCTGAGCAAGAAGGTACTTATGAAGCAGTGGTTTATAATAGATTAGGTTGCGAAATAGGTAGAAGTTTAATCGAAGTAGAAGAAAGTATGTTTACCACTCCACCAGTGATAGAAGACTCTTACGCTTTCTGCTCTATTAAAGACAATACAATCTCTCCAATAGACCCAGGGGAGTTTGCAGAATATAAGTGGTACTTTGAAGATCAATTGGTTTCCTCCAATCCAATTTACAAGCCGCAGGACGTCGGAGATTACCTATTAGTAGTCACTACCGAAGATGGCTGTGAGTTCACAGCTGAGTTCAGCACCTATGACGCTTGTAATTTCAATGTCGTTTATCCCAATGCAATGGTCTTGGGAAATCCCCAAAAGGACTTCCGTGTATTACTGAGCGAAGGCGTTTCAGAGGCCGAATTATTCATTCTTAACCGACAAGGCTCATTGATCCATCATGATATTGCGACAGAAATCCCAGTAGAATCGCCTATCCTTCAATGGGATGGAAACATAGAGGGAGGCACGATCCCAAGTGGAACTTATGTGGTTATAATCTTATTGAGAAACGACGAATACGGATTTGAAGAAAAAGTAACTAGTTCGCTTCTTGTGATAAAATAATTTTTCATTTTTGAATCGATAAAATTTTATTTAATCGGAAAAGACCAAATCCGATATTTTTCCTATTTTCAACTGTTTAAAACGTTTTAATTAATGACCCCATAACCAAAATACCTAGCTTATGACTCAAACCATCAACAAAAGCGCGCTCTTCAATGCAAGCTGTTTCGCACTTATCACTACCGCCTTTACATTTGCAATTAGGGCGGGGATTTTACCCCAGTTAGGGGAACAATTTGGTCTTTCTGGAGAACAGTTGGGATTCATCAACTCTATGTGGTTCCTTGGATTTCCAATCTCAATGATTCTTGGAGGATTATTCTACCATGTTGTTGGACCCGCTAATATTATGCGGATTGCCTTTGTAATGCACACTTTGGGCATAGTTCTTACAATTTTCGCCGGTGGATACACAACTCTATTGTTATCAACACTCTTTATTGGATTTGGAAATGGTTGTACAGAAGCTGCTTGTAATCCTATGATTGCGGATATGTATACGGGTGTTAAAATGAATAAAATGCTCAATAGATTCCATATGTGGTTCCCAGGTGGGATTGTAGTAGGAAGTTTGATTTCTAAGTTTATGACCGATTTCGGTGCTAGCTGGCAAATGCAAATGTGGGTATTAATGATCCCTACAATAATTTATGCAGTACTTTTCTTTGGAAAGGCATTTCCTAAGCCACATGAAGACGAAGCAATGTCTATTACACAGAATTTGAAAGCAATGTTTTCACCGGTATTTATCTTCTTATTCATTGCAATGTCTCTAACTGCAATATCTGAGTTTGGTCCACAACAATGGGTAGGTTTAATAATGGGAGCAAGTGGTGCTAGCCCAATGTTGATTCTCGCTTTAACCACTGGGGTAATGGCTGTCGCAAGATTCTTTGCAGGTCCTGTAGTAAGTAATTTAGGCCAAACAGGAGTTCTGCTTTTAGGAGCTGTTTTAGCAACTTTGGGTATTTATTTATTCAGTACTGTAACTGGACCTTTAGCTTATGTTGCGGCTGTGATTTTCGCACTAGGAGTAGGCTATTTCTGGCCTGTCATGGTGGGATCTGTAGCCCAAAGAGTTCCATTAAGTGGTGCTTTAGGAATGTCAATCATTGGAGGAATAGGAATGTTTTCTACTGCAATATGGCAACCAGTAATTGGATCTTGGATTGATGGATCACTTGCTGAAAAAGCAGCTGAAGGACTAAGTGGTGAAGCATTAGAATTAGCAGCAGGCCAAGCTACGCTTCAAAACTTGATGTTATTCCCGGCCATATTAATTGTACTATTTACAATTTTCTATTTTTGGCAGAAAGGTTCGAAACCTGCGGTATCAACAGCCCACTAAAAAATAAAAGCAGCCTTAGGGCTGCTTTTTTAATATTCTTATCTAGTTACCGCAGGAGTAAGATTCGTACTCTTCCTTGAATAAGGACCAAATTTTTCCATCTTCATCACGATAGGTAATCCCCTCATATCTTTTGGTAACTTCTATCCCACCGGTTGTTTCAATAGTCGAACCATCTTTAAGTATAATAATGCATGGCCCATCTATCTTTTGAATATCTACCAATTTGGTATCTTCAAAGAGACTACAGCCCATCAATAAGAGGAACACAAAAGGGAGACAATTCTTCATTTAATCTTTAAAATACAGAAGTTAAAAATGGATAAAAATTCATTCATTTGAAAACTTCGTTTAAAATTGAAATAAATGGTAGCCCCATCAATTCTTGAAACGCTATGATAAACAAGTATTTAAAAACAAAAAAGCTCCATAGTTTCCTATGAAGCTCTTACCTTGTGACCTCGTCAGGATTCAAACCTGAAACCTCCTGAGCCGTAATCAGGTGCTCTATTCAGTTGAGCTACGAAGCCAAAATGGAATGCAAAGGTATTTAATTTTCCTTTTTTATCAAACACTTAAGTTTTAGAAAAAAACTTTTTAAAAAGTTAATTCGAAATATACTTAAGAATAATTAAGACCGAAAACAGGGTTATTCCTTCAGGAATTCATATTTTTGCCCGCGATGAATTAAAAATTCAATCCCTATTTAATGAAAAAAATATATACAGTTTTGTTCACTTTGGTTCTTTTGCAATCGTCTTTTGCCCAAGAAGGACCAAAAACTCCAATTGGAGGTAGACCAAATATTCCTAGCGATTTATCCTTTGAGTTTGGATTCAACCAGCTTAACAATAGACCGGAAGATATGTCATTAAACTTCTTTAGGTCAAGAACTTTCAATGTTTACTTCCAACACCCAATCAAAATCTTTGGAGAAACCTCCGGAATGACCATCAATCCAGGTATTGGGGTAGGCACAGACAAATATGCATTCAAAGAGGCTCAAAACTTATTTAATAATGAACTCATAGGACCAGAATCAAGTGAGCTATTGAATATTTCAGAAGTTTATGGTGACAACATCAGACTTAAGACAAATACCTTTGCTGCCAATTACTTCGATATTCCATTGGACTTTACCTACCATCTTAATAAAACAAACCATACCAAAGGTTTTAGAATGTCTATTGGAGGGAAATTTGGCTTTTTATATGAAGCCCATTCAAAGATCAAGTACACAGATTCAGATGGCTTGAAGAGAAAAGTAAAGGATTCTCAAAATTATGGACTTGAAAAGTTCAGATATGGATTGACGTTTAAAGCTGGATCTCCCGGCTTTTATACTTGGTTTTATTATGGATTAAACAAAACATTCCAAGAGGGAAGAGGCCCATTCGGAACGGAAGCAACACAAATTAATTTTGGAGTTGCTGTCAATGTTTTCTAAAAAAATACTTTAAGAAAAACCGAGTTTAATAGCTCGGTTTTTTTTTGCCCCTATTTTTTTAAAACTTTTTTCAAGGGTAGATCAGATTAAATCCTATAAAGCATAAAACAAATCCGAAAATAAACCCGAAATAGGTTTCCAAGGGTTTATGTGCATTTAAGTATAATCTCGCAGTACAAACTATACCAGACAGGATTATTGCTCCTAATAGCGGATAAAGTGCATGGAAGGTCGGGAATTTCATACTAAGCACTACAACAGTTGCGAGTAACCCTCCCATACCTGTCATATGAGCTGACATTTTCCAAAAAAATGTGATTAAGGTCAAACCAACAATGGAAGTGGAAATAATCCCTAAAATTTGCCATAAAATCGGGTCTAATTCGCCTTTATCATGTAAGAAATACGTTGTCAGAAGAAAATAGATTGTGGTGATAACGAATGGAATAATTCGGTCTTTAATATCAACCATGTGAATACTTTTTAAAGTCCCACTTAGTCTAAGTCCAAAAATCGTTACCATTGGTATAACCAAAGTTGACAATACAATCAAGAGAAAAATTCTTCCTTTAAATGAATCTGGAATACTGCTTGCCTCAGGAACTAAAAAGAGAATCAGTCCAAAAACTAAAGTCGGAACTAATAATGGCTGAAAGACAACTGAAATAAATAGAGCAATATATCTCGGCACTAGAGTTCTTTTCTTAATCTTGCAACAGGTATTTGCAGTTGTTCCCTATACTTTGCGACCGTTCTACGGGCAATGTTATATCCCTTCTTATTTAGCATTTTCACAAGTTTATCATCAGATAAAGGTTTCTTTTTATCCTCCGCATCAACCATTGCCTGAAGCACAGATTTAACTTCTCTATTACTCACATCTTCTCCGCTATCTGTTGCGATCCCTTCAGAGAAAAAGTATTTCAAAGGATAAACCCCAAATTCAGTTTGAATTGCCTTACTATTTGCTACTCTGGATACCGTAGAAATATCCATATCGATTCTTTCAGCAATATCTTTAAGTATCATTGGTCTAAGATTGGTTTCATCCCCATCTATAAAAAATTCTTTTTGATAATTTAATATAGCCTCCATAGTTCTCAGCAAAGTGTTTTGCCTTTGTTTTATGGCATCAATAAACCATTTAGCAGCATCTAACTTTTGTTTGACAAAAGTGACAGTCTCTTTTAATTTTTTATCCTTCTTATCACTTTTATCGTAGGCATCAAACATTTCGGAATATGATCTGGAAACTCTCAATTCCGGAGCATTTCTGGAATTTAAGCTGATCTCCATTTTTCCGGCAGTGTTGGTAAGGATAAAATCAGGAATTATATATTGTGTTCTTACTAAACCGTCCGCAACTCCTCCTGGTTTAGGATTCAATTTTGTTATAAGATTGACAGCATCCTTGGTTTGTTCTTCAGTTAAATCACACTTCTTTTGAATTTTAGAATAATGCTTCTTTGTAAATTCATCAAAGCACTCATGAATGATTTTTAAAGCATTGATGACCGTAGGATCTTCAGGATGTTCTTTTCTTTCTAGTTGCAATACCAGACATTCTTGAAGATTTCTAGAGGCAATTCCAGCGGGATCAAACGTCTGAATCTTCCTGAGTATTTCTTCGAGTTCATCGACATCTGTTTCTATGTTTTGGCTAAATGCCAAATCATTAATAATTGCATCCAGATCACGTCGAATATATCCGTCGTTTTCAATACTCCCAATTAATTGGTGCCCAATAATTCTTTGACGATCATCAAGTTTTAAAAAATTAAGTTGGGAAACCAATTGCTCATGCAAAGAAGATTGACTGGAAATAGGTATTTCCCTGTCTTCTTCATCAGGATTATAATTCCCATCCCCTTGCATTTTATATCCCCCATATTCATCATCTAGATAATCATCAATATTAACGTCTCTGTCATCTTGCGTTGTATCCTCTTCGTAATTATCCTCAAATTCATCTTGGGAACTATCTGAATCTTCCTCTTTTCCTTCCTCAAGAGCAGGGTTAATTTCCAACTCCTCTTCAATTCTAGTATCCAATTCTGCGGTAGGAACCTGCAACAATTTGATAAATTGAATCTGCTGAGGAGATAGTTTTTGAGAAAGTGACTGGCTAAGATTTAGCTTTTGCATTAGAAATCAAATAAAACCTAGAATTGGGTTCAAAAAAGGCCTTTTCAAGTGAAAAAGCCTCATACCCAAAGTTAGGAAAAACAAGCAATTTTTTGATAAAAAGCTTATTTAATCGTTTTTTTGCATTCCAATTAATATTTCTCGGAAACAGAAAATTTCCATAACTAAATTCTCCTAATGGCATTTAACAAACGGGTCAAAATCAAGACCATTCTGGATGAAAATCCAGTAGGAACAGAAATCACGCTTATGGGTTGGGTCCGCACAAAAAGAAGCAATAAAAATGTTTCTTTCATTGCTCTCAATGACGGTTCAACAATTACGAATTATCAAATTGTAGCGGATCCAAATGTTATTTCTGAAGATATCTTAAGAAAATGCACTACAGGTTCCTGCTTAAAAGTCACTGGGAAAGTTGTAGAATCCATGGGAGCTGGACAAGCATCTGAGTTGAATGCCATATCTGTCGAAGTATTAGGCGAAGCGGATCCAGAAAAGTATCCCCTTCAACCAAAAAAGCATTCTTTGGAATTTCTAAGGGATATCGCTCATTTAAGAATGAGGACAAATACTTTCGGAGCAGTATTCAGAGTGAGACATGCACTGGCTTTTGCAGTTAATAAATATTTCAACGATAAAGGATTCTTTTATATCCACACACCGATTATCACAGCATCTGATGCTGAAGGAGCTGGAGAGACTTTCAAAGTGACAACCTTGGATCTTAAAAATCCTCCTAAAAATGAATCGGGAGATATTGATTACAGAAAGGATTTCTTTGAACGTGAGGCGAATTTAACTGTTTCCGGACAGTTAGAAGGAGAATTGGCTGCTATGGCATTATCAGAAATCTACACGTTTGGTCCAACTTTTAGAGCAGAGAATTCTAATACGACTCGTCACCTTGCAGAATTTTGGATGATCGAGCCGGAGATGGCATTCTATGATGCAGAAGACAATGCGGATTTAGCTGAGGATTTCTTAAAATACCTGATTCAATATGCGCTCGATAATTGCCAAGATGACTTGAGGTTTTTAGAATCCAGATTGTTGGATGAGGAAAAATCCAAGCCAGCTGATCAGCGCTCAGAAATGGGATTATTAGATAAACTAAAATTTGTTGTAGACAACGAGTTTGTCAGAATCTCCTATACGGAAGCAATTGATATTCTGAAAAGGTCCAAGCCAAATCAGAAAAAGAAATTTCAATACCTAATTGATGATTGGGGCGCAGATTTGCAGTCAGAACACGAAAGATACTTGGTGGAAAAACATTTCAAAAAACCAGTGATTCTGACTGATTATCCAAAAGAAATTAAATCTTTCTACATGCGTCAAAATGAAGATGGAAAAACTGTTGCTGCAATGGATATACTTTTCCCGGGTATTGGAGAAATCATCGGAGGCTCTCAAAGAGAGGAAAGATTAGATGTACTGCTTCAGAGAATGGAAGAAATGAACATCCCTACAGAAGAAATGTGGTGGTTTCTAGATACCAGAAGATTCGGAGCGACTCCCCATGCAGGCTTTGGATTGGGATTTGAAAGAATGGTCCAATTTGTAACGGGAATGGGAAATATAAGAGATGTGATAGCTTTCCCAAGAACGCCAGGAAATGCAGAATTTTAAATTATATTCCCCAGTATTAAAAACTGGGGATTTTTTTTGCTCAAGTCACCATCCAATAGGTAACCCAGAATAAGATATATCTGTAGATGACAAAACTGGGAATTATATAAGCCCCTAATAAAATACTTCTCCATATAGATCCAATAGTGCTGGTATCATAGGCTTTTTTAATCAAAAAATACATATATGTTATTATCACAAGGAGAAAGATAATAGATAGTGTTAGCTCATTAAAAAATGAATTAATGGACACTCCTATAATATCACCAAATAGCATAATAACGCCTGGTAACAACACGAGAACAAATAGAATATAAAACCCATAGAAATATGCCGACCCAGCTAAAAAATCTACCAAAAACAGATTTTTCCTTTTCCAAAAAAGCAATTTCAAAAATAACCCTTGTAGTAAAACTAGGACGATCAATAAAAGCTTTCCATTGGAAGAAGAAACCCCTTCAAACTCTAATGTAAATGACTTCATTGACCTTTGGCTTTCTTGAAGGTAGGATTCTACAACCGGACGGATGGAGTTACTATAAGGAAGATTATTCAATTGGACATCCAAAGAAGTATTGAACGTTGAGATGAAAGGAAAAATAAAATAAATTAGATTCGCAAAAAAGAAGAGCTGAAGTGGAGAAAGGTATTTTTTCCTGATTCCTATTACAAAACTTTTTGTGAGCTCCCCAGGGTTAGTTAAAAGTAATTTTATTGTTTTAAAAAACTTCCCGTCTGCCACAAAAACTGATGAAATTGCTTCTTCAAAAAAATGATTAAGTTTTTTATCCTCATTTTCAATTCGTTTTTCGCCGCAATTAGAGCAAAATGAGCCCTGAAGTTCTGTTCCGCACCTCATACAAGAATGACCTAAAGATCCCATTATTTTTGAAATTAATCTATAATCATGGTTATCGTATCTATTCAAATCTAGACTCCTACGAATTAACTTACTACTTTAATTCTTCTTGCTAAAGGAATACATAACAAACTAAATACAATTGCAAGATATCCCACAATATTGAAATTAGTCAATTCACCGGTAGTAGTTTCTCCTATAATAAACCCTGCGATTAAAGATGCAAAGCCTATCGCCAACTGTTGGACTGCTGAATTGAAACTCAAAAAGCTACCCCTATTTTCGGGTTTTGCTGTACCGGTAACCAAAGCTGCTGCTGGTACGAACCTTCCATTGGATGTGACAAAAAACATGGTGCTTACAAGTAGCACATAAGGAATGGGAGTTTGACCCAAATGGGTGATGATGCCTATTGGAATCACATTCAAACTCATGAAAATTGTAAATATTTTTAGCTTACCATGCTTATCCGAAAGCCTACCCACCCAAGGAGAAGTGAAAATTGTAAATGCTCCTCCTGCCATATAAATGTAGGTCAACTCTACCTCCGTGAAACCAATATTTGATACAGAATAAGGACTAAGAAATGGAATGATCATAAATTGACCAAACATCATCATCACAGAAAGACTTATAGCCCGCATTTGATTTTTATCTCCTAAGACTCTAGATATAACCAACATAGGATTTGGTCTGATATACCCTTGATCCAAATGCTCTCTTATTGAAGGAATAAATTTCAAAACCATTCCCAAGCTGAGAAATGAGACTGCCGCCAAAATAAAAAAAGGAGTATGCCAGTTGGAAATACTTGCTAAAAACAATCCTAATGGCACCCCTAAAACCGATGCAACTGAAAATGCCGCCATCACCAATCCCATTGCCGCCCCTCTTCTTTCGTTTGGAATTACATCACCTATGATTGCCAAAATCAAGGCAGAAGTTAATCCACCAAAAAGTCCTGATAAAATCCTTGAAACTAGTAAGAATGAATAGCTTGGTGACAAAGCACAAGCAAGGGTCGCCAATGTGAATCCTACATAAACGACAAGCATGATTTTTTTTCGATCAAACCTATCCAAAAAAAAAGCTCCAAAAAAACTTGAAAACCCAGCACTGAAAGTGTAAGAAGAAACTAATAAGCCAAATTCCCTAGGACTGATTTCAAAAATCCTCATCAATTGAGGACCTAATGGCATAAGGATTATAAAATCCACCATATGGACAAAATTGATGAGAGCTAAGGTATAGAGTAAAAGTTTTTCGTTTTTCATTTGAAAAATAATATTGGCCAATCGCCTGATTTACAATAAGGGTTATGAATTCCTATCAGGAAATATCCATGAGAAGGTACGTTTCTGGAATCGCCTCAATCAAATCTGAAGCAATCAGCCCTTTTCTTTTCTGTTCCCCCGCGATCTCTCCTGCCAATCCATGATGAAATACGCCGCAAATCGCAGCATTTTCAGGGCTGTAGCCTTGACCTAAATAAGAAGTGATCATTCCTGTCAGCACATCACCGGAACCTCCCGTCGCCATATATTTCGTTCCTGTTGAATTAAAATATTGATCTCCATTGGGTAGAGAAATGACAGTATTCGCTCCTTTTAAAACTAAAATTGCACTATAAGAAATGGCAAATTCTTTAGCCATTTTTAATCTGTCAAGATGGTCTTTAGCCTCTCCAACGAGTCGATTAAATTCTCCAATATGCGGAGTCAAAATTGAGTTTTTAGGTAGATGTTCAAGTAATTCTTTATTCCTTGCCAATATATTTAGCCCATCTGCATCAATCACCACCGGCTTTTTGTACTCCTCCAGAATTTGATCTAGCAAATGCTTTCTCCCTTCTTGGCCCCAACCAGGACCAATTCCTATCGCATCATAAAAATCTAGGTTTGCCAGAAGTCCCCAAGTCGCCATAGCTTCCGGAACAGCTGTTTGTATAATATATCTTTCAGTATCCTCAACATGGCAGGTAACGAGTCCAGAACCGGTACGCAAAGCACTCTTAGAAGATAAAATCAAAGCTCCCATTTTTCCAGGACTTCCACCGGCAATTAATACTTTACCATAATCTCCTTTGTAGGCAAACCTGTTAAATTCTCGATGAAGCTTAGGGATATCATTTTTTAATATGAAATAAAATTCTGAATCAAACTGTTCAAAAGTACTTTCCTCAATCCCAATTTCCACCTGAACTAACTCTCCGACATATTCTCCATTTTCTGGAAGCATTAAAGAAAGTTTAGGAAAAGCAAACGTGACTGTATAATCTGCCTTGACACAAATATTTGTGCTAAAACCATCAGATGGCATCCCACTAGGGAGATCCACGGAAACAACAATTCCTTCAAATTTATTGATTAGACTAATTACAGGAATTGAACTTTCTCTTAAATCGCCTTTTAACCCAACACCCAAATAACTATCAATTAAAATCGCATCTTTTGGTAAATGAAGGTTTTCGAAATCAAAAATTTTAACAGAATCTGGCAAGAGATTCCAATTATCTAATGCATCGGGGGACAGTTTTTTAATATTCTCAAAACATTTAATAACAGACACATTATAATTATGGTTTGTCAAAATTCTGGCTATTGCAAGTCCATCTCCTCCATTATTTCCACTTCCTACAAAAATTAGTATAGGGAACTCCTCAAATTTTGATTGAGAAATATACCAATGAACAAATCCTAAAGCTGCAACCTCCATCAATTCCTGACTGGATTGACCTGATTTTCTAATATGGCTGGAATCCAATTCTTTTACTTGAGAACCTTTAAGAATCTTTTGCATGACTAAGGCAATTTACTAGGGTTTAATTGAGATTTCGGAATTGTAACAAGTAATAAGAATCCTAATCCAACTAAGAAGAAAATACCTAGACTCAAGGAGCTGTTCCTCATGCTGCCTGTTAGTTGCTCGATAACTCCATATGAAAAAGTACCCAAGACAATTGCCATCTTTTCTGTGACATCATAAAAACTAAAAAAAGAAGCATGATCAGTTGAGGACTCTGGAATTAACTTAGAATAAGTAGAACGGGATAAAGACTGGATTCCTCCCATTACTAGACCCACCACAAATGCTAAAGCAAAAAATTCAAAAACCGTGTAAACGTAATAAGCAGCACCGCAGATGAAAATCCAAATGACAACCATAATCACTAAGCTGGATTTATTACCGAATTTTTTAGAGATATAAGCAAAGAAGTAACTGCCGATGATGGCGACAAACTGAATGATCAAAATGGTAAGTATTAATTGATCACCTGGAAGACCTAGTTCTTTATCACCAAAACTTGCAGCCAAATACATCACGGTTTGCACCCCCATGGAATAGAAGAAGAATGAAGCTAGAAATTTATTCATCACCCCTATCTGCCTTACTTTTAGAAAAACCTTTCTGATTTCTTTGTATCCCTTCGATAATATTTCTTTCGTTACATTTTTTCCAAATGGATTTTTAGGTAAAACCCTAAATGGAATTTGAGCAAAACCTGCCCACCAAACACCGGTAATTAGGAACGAAAGTCTTGCAGCAATACCATCATCTGGAATCATAAAAGTGGAAGGAAACTGAATCATCAAAAGGTTTAAGACAAGTAACAGAACAGAGCCGATATACCCTAGAGCAAATCCCTTTGCACTTAAGAAGTCATATTCGCTTTCCGTTGCTATCTCGGGTAAATATGCATTGTAAAAAACAATACTTCCAGCGTATCCGATACTGGCAAGAATGCTACAAATAATTCCAAATTCGAGATTACTCCCATCAAAAAAGAAAAGTCCCACGCAGGAAACTGAGCCCAGATAAGCAAAAAATTTCATGAAACTCAGCTTCTTCCCTGTAGCATCTGCTATTCCGGAAAGTAAAGGTGAAATAATTGCGATAATAAGAAATGAAAATGAAATGGAATAGGAATATAAAACTGTATTGATCATTTCAAATCCAAAGAAATTTACTTTATCACTTCCATCTACAGCTTTTGTAACGCTATTGTAATAAACCGGGAAAATAGTAGATGTAATCACAAGACTATAAACGGAATTTGCCCAATCATACATCGCCCAACCATTCTGGACTTTCTTTTTATTTGAGAGTTTTATTAGCATGGGTTTAAACAAAAAAAGCTATCCCTTCATGGGATAGCTTTAAATATAATGAAATGTTTCTATTTAGTCTTTTAGAACTTTACCAACAGAAGCGTAAAGAACTCTTCTGGCATCAGCCTCTCTTAGTTCTGTTTGAACATCAGAGATTGGACCCATTTTCACGTCCTTATCCACTTTCATTGAAATAGTAATTCCTCCACGATCTGCTTCAGGCAGCTTATCTCTTTCTTGGTTTACCCACTGAACAATATCACCTGTATTCATTAATGCATCATTCGCCTGAATTCTAGGCTCAGTTCCATATAATGAGGTGTTTTTTGGCTTTCCAATGAATATGTAAGAAATCAAAGTTTTCTTCTGTAGCTTTTGAAGCTGAGTAGCTTGAGGAATTTTTTGCTCAACCAATATCTCCTGATCTCTCAACACGGTAGTTACCATGAAGAAGAAAAGAAGCATGAAGATAATATCCGGCAACGCCGAGGTCGGGATATTTTCAGATACTTTATTTTTCTTTCCGAACTTTCCCATATCAATTACTTCCTAGTTTATCTGGTTCTGCGATTGAGATCTGCATTGCAATACCTTCTTTTCCTTTGTCTATGAGCGCTTGTTCTGCGTCATTCTTACCACCCAAAGTTCTGTACTCATCTGTAGATAAGTTAGCTCTAGTTGCATAGATATCGAAGTAAGCTTTTTTCACCAAGTCAAGTACTTCAAGATACTTCTCATAGCTCGTACCTCTATTTGTTTTGATGGAAACAACAGCTTCAGCAGGAAAATCAGAGGATTCAGGATCTCTTCTTGCTTCTGCTTGAAGAGAAGCTGGAAGAGAATTATAAAGAGCTATTGATTCTTCATCCGGAGCACCGAAGTTTAAAACAAAAGCTTTCACATCCTTATCCAATCCATTGGCATTTTCTCTATACTCACCTTCTACTAGAAGATCATCGTTTGCGTTGACAAGAATGGTGTAAATATTACGCTCATTCTTTTGGATGTCTGGTGGCGGAACGTTAGGATCAACTTTTGGAGGTAGTACATTCAAAATGCCCTTATCCGATGCAATGGTAGTAGTGACGAGAAAGAAGATCAGGAGCAAGAAAGCTATGTCAGCCATAGAACCTGCATTGACCTCCTGGACCATTCTATTTTTCTTTCTAGCCATATTACTTTATCGCTTTATTGAGTTCTGTAATTACGATTCCGGCAAGAGCCATAATCGCAAGTATGTATGTAGTTATAAGCATTCCACCTACCAACTGAGACCCTCCAGGAGTCAAGTTAAAAGGCTCTGCTTCAAATTTAGGAAGTACTTCGCTGCTAGATACTGAATAAGCAATGAAGAACAACACCAATATGCCAACGATACCCACTACAGTCTTTAATAAGCTTTTTGGATTATCCAAAGACTTGATTAAAGGCATTACAATGGAAACAAATGCTCCGATTGCAATTAGTAAGTAACTACCGTATAATAAAATGTCATAAGTATCCATAATGTAGCTTTCTTTGGGGTTAACTTTAATAATTGAAACTCAAATATTGAAGGCTTATTTGCCAGTCAATTTGTGCTTCACCAAGATGTCCACCAAAGTGATAGAAGCATCTTCCATGTCGTTAACCAAAGAATCGATTTTTGCCACACAATAGTTGTAGAACAACTGAAGGATGATCGCAACGATCAAACCAGCAACTGTAGTCAAAAGAGCGATTTTGATACCACCTGCCACAAGAGATGGAGAGATATCACCCGCTGCCTCAATAGAGTCAAATGCACCGATCATACCGATTACCGTACCCATGAAACCCAACATTGGTGCAAGAGAGATAAACAAAGAGATCCATACAAGACCTTTTTCCAATCTGCCCATTTCAACGGAACCGTAAGAAATGATGGACTTCTCTACCATTTCGATACCTTCTGAGTATCTCATCAATCCTTGAGTAAAGATAGAAGCTACAGGTCCTTTGGTGTTTTTAGTAACATCCTTAGCTGCTTCTACTCCACCTGAAGACAAAGCATCTTCTACTTTTGCCAACAATTTCTTGGTGTTAGTAGTAGAAAGATTTAAAGTGATAATTCTTTCTAAAGCAACAGCAAGACCTAAAATTAAACAGATCAATACTGGAGTCATATACAAAGGATCACCCTCAATAAACTTCTCTTTTACTACTTGGTGGAAGCTTTGCTCCTCAGCGACGATCTCGTCATCGATGATTGTTGGTGATGCAGCAGGTTCTGCTACAGGAGCCATTTCTTCTTGAGCTGCAGAATCAGCTGCTGCTTCTTGTGCGTTTGCGAAAACAGGAACAAACATGATACCTGCAAGCATGAACAAAGCGATTAACTTTCTCATAATTTGATTTTTAAATAGACTTTTGATAAAGGTTAAATGGTTTCTACACTAAAATCGAGTTTTAAAGTTATCATTTTTTATATTCAAAAAACAATGGACTCTTTTAGAATTTTTAGAAAAATCCTGCTTTTAGGGCGGAATTAGGGCAATTTTTACACGAGCGGAAAATTATCCTTTAAACTGTAAAAGACTATAGAATAGCCAAATAAAGGCCTTTTATGTCCATATTCGAGTAATATTCTTTTCTAAATTGATCCATTAAGTCCTTTGTGTCAATAAGATAGACAAAGAAAAAATCTTTGTATAAATAATCTTTCAAGACATAACTTTAATCGATTTCGAAACTAAGTTACAAAAAATGCGTTTTAAAACTCTCTTGATTTTGACTTTCCTAAAATCTTTTAACAATTATTATTTTATTATTTGTTAAAGAATTAAACCTCCGATTAGCAATCCTACAATAAAAAGGCTATTCAATTGCCTATTGCCTTTCTTTCTTTGAAATCAAAAACTGAACGTTGAGCTTTTCACTTTAATAAAATAATTTTTATCGCTGAAAAAGAAAAGTCAGTTCACATGATTATTAATAACGAAACTCATGAAAATGAATTTTTACTACTTATTAGAAATCCAGGAAAATTAAGGCGTGACATAATAAATAGTACGAACTCAAATACCGAAAGCCAAACTAGAAATAGTCTGGATTTCGGTTTAATGGGAATTTTGTCTGCCTTCTTAATAATAAAGCGGTCGAATTATTTATTCAATCTTGGGGGCAGCATTTTATACATAACGGGGGTGATTATTCTAGATAGTAAGGTAGAACTTATCAACCCTCCTATTAATACAATTGCCAGCGGAGAGATCAGCGGATTGGTGGAAATAGCAATGGGAATCAAGCCTCCAATAGCTGTAACCGTAGTCAAGACGATCGGTAAAAACCTAACTTCTCCAGCTTCCCGGATAGCTTTATCCAAACTTTTCCCTTCCAGTCGAAGCTGATTGGTAAAATCCACTAAAAGAATTGAAGTCTTTACTTCAATACCAGCTAAGGCAATCAGTCCAATAATCGCCACAAATGACAGGGAGTTTCCAGTAATCCAAAGTGCCGTTAAAGCGCCAACTATTCCCAAAGGAATAACGGACAATACTATAATCGTACTTTTAAAAGTCTTGAATAATAAGATCAAAACTGCGATAAACAGAAAGACCGTAATGATTATTACTGTTTCAAAACCGGCAAATGATTCTTGCTTGGTTTCATATTCTCCCCCCATGACATATCCATACCCTTCGGGAAAATCAATTTGATCCAAAGTAGAAATGACGTCTGAGATGACCCTATCAGCAAGATAGTTTTGATCCACAAACGAACTCACAGAAACAGAACGGTTTTTATTAAAATGATCAATCGTAAGTGTACTGCTTTCAAGTTCCAAAGAGGCAATTTGTGTCAATGGGATACCCGTCCCTTGTTGGGAATTCACATAGAGCCCTTCAAAATTAGAAAGAGAGGCTTTCTTCTTTCTTGGTGTGGACACAATAATTGATCTTTCATCTCCGTATTTATCCGTGAAATCTCCCAATTCAAGGCCAGCGATAGCAAGACGGACTGTTTGATCCACATCGGCTATGTTTACGCCAAGCTGTCTTGCTTTATCTTTTTCAATGGCAACTTTAATATCTGTTTTAAGATTAGAAACCGGATTATTGACATAGATGGTGCCTTCAGTCTCTTTCAGTAACTTTTCAACTTTGCCCGCAAGGTTCCGAAGGGTATCCAAATTTTCACCGGAAATTCTCACTTCTACAGGAGCAATAACCGGTGGTCCTTGCTCAAAATTCTTAACTTCAATCCTTGCACCAGTAAAAGAGGAAAAGATTTGTTGAAGCTCATTGACGATTTCCAGCTTTCTGGGCGGTAAGGTTGAAGGGTCTAATTGAACAAATAACTGAGCATAATCACTTCGCTCATTTTCAGGGATCTCATTGTAAT
>NZ_JAHEBC010000049.1 GCF_024642405.1 Algoriphagus sp.
GTAATCCGTAGTTTTTGATAAGTAGGATTTCAATAAAGTTGGTTCTTGTTTTTTCCCCTTTTTGTCGGTAGAAGTCATTTCCATTACAACATTTCCAAAGAAATCATATTGATCTGCAGTTTCGACTTCTTCTCCCATACCTGCCAATATTTTATTCATATCAAGGGTTACAGGATTAGTTGCTTCATCATCTTCACCAAACAATCCTTCAAATTGTTTCTCCAGTTGTCTTTGAACCATTTTATTGGCTTCTTCCTCTACTTTCTTTTCGATTGCTTTTTCAGCTCCTCTACTTGCCGCCTTTTTTATTTTATTAATGAACTGTGCATCAGAAACATTTGATATGGAAAATAGAAGGAGGAAAAAGAAAACTTTATTTATTGAATATTTCATTTTTGATCATTTAAAAATTGTCATTAATTCCATTATTTCTGAATTTCCTAAAAATCAGACAGATGTAAAAATTATTAAGTATAAAATCCTTAAAGTTTATATCCTCTCAAGAAGTCTTCCGTCTTCATTCTCTTTTTTCCTTCCAGCTGTAATTCCAATATTTCTAAAATTCCTTTTCCAGTTTGAAACTTTAAATAGGTTTTTCCATCTGAAGTATATTCCCCGATTTTTAACTTTGATTGGCCTGGATTCGAAAATTTAGATTTGAAGATTTTACAAAATTTACCATCAAGCTCTGTCCAAGCTGCAGGATAAGGAGAAAGTCCTCGAATAAGGTTATGAATGCTTTCTGCTGAATTATTCCAATCAATCTGTCCAGTTTCTTTAAATATCTTTGGAGCATGATGAATTGCTTTGGATTCATCTTGTGCTTGGGCAGATATTTTGTTTTTTGATATAGCTTCTACCGTTTTTACAACTAGCTCTGCGCCTAGATTCATTAATTTTTCATAAAGAGAACCTAAATCATCCTCATCAAGTATTTTGACTTTTTCCTGGAAAAGGATGCTTCCAGTATCGATTTCATGTTTTAAAAAAAAAGTAGTTACTCCAGTTTCTGTTTCACCATTGATTATTGCCCAATTAATAGGGGCAGCTCCTCTATAATCAGGCAATAATGAAGCATGAAGGTTAAATGTGCCAATAGGAGGCATATCCCAAACTGATTCAGGGAGCATCCGAAAGGCTACAACTATTTGTAAATCTGCTTCGTAACTTTTTAGCTGCTTCTGAAATTCAGGTGATTTAAGATTAGTAGGTTGGAGAACAGGAATATTAAGTTTTAAGGCAGATTCTTTGACAGGAGAGGAGATTAATTTTTGACCTCTTCCCTTGGGTTTATCTGGAGCAGTAATAACTGCTACTACATTCCAGTTATTTTCTACTAGTTTTTCTAAGGCAGGAACAGCAAATTCCGGTGTTCCCATATATATGATTCTAAGGTCTTTTTTCATATCTATTTATTAACTAGTGGGTTAACATTAATCTTTATAAATCAGGTAATTAGCTCTTAGCTTTTTGTAGTTGTTTAAATCAGCTTCCCAGCTTTTTTTGATTTCAGTTTCAGTTTTACCTGCCAATAATTGTTTTTTCAACTCGTCTGTTCCCGCCAAAGTATTAAAGTATCCTTTGAAGAATGTTTCACCCTTGCCTGATTTCTGGAGCGCATCGATCACATAAGAAAGAGTGAATCGATGTGTTACCGGTTCATTTCTCAGGTCAACTCCATAGCATAATTGATCTTGAAGAGGAGGGGTTGTTGACATGCCAGGAATGCTAACAGGTGTAAAAGTAAATTCCCCAAAATTTTTGGCTGGATAACCATAAACCTGAAAAGGGAATTGAGTACCCCTTCCCAATGAAATGATACTGCCCTCAAAGAAACAAGTGCTCGGATATAACCTGATAGCAACATCATTTGGAAGATTTGGAGATGGTTTTACAGGTAAGTTATATGCTATCTGATGGTTCCAGTTATTAATTGGGATCACTTCTAAATCGCAATTTAAATCTCCTTTGAGCCATTTTTCACCATTGATCATTTTTGCAAGTTCACCAACCGTCAGGCCATGAACCACAGGAATTGGATGCATTCCAACAAAGCTCTCAAATCCTTTTTTTAAAACGGGTCCATCAATGTAATCACCATTTGGATTGGGACGGTCAAAAATGATGACCTTTTTTCCATTTTCAGCTGCAGCCTCCATCACATAATGCATGGTACTTATATAAGTGTAAAATCGAACTCCCACATCCTGTAAATCAAAAATTATGATATCCAGATCGGCAATTTGATCAGTAGATGGCTTTTTATTATTCCCATAAAGAGAAACTATCGGTAGACCTGTTTTAGCATCGACGGAGCTATCTACTTTTTTTCCTGCGTCGACATCTCCTCTAAATCCATGTTCTGGAACGAATACTTTTTTGAGGTTTACACCTTTTTCCAAAAGAAAATCTACCACATGTTTATTTTGACTATGAGTCAAAATGCTTGTCTGATTAGCAACAATTCCTACTGATTTGCCTTTCAATAAATCTAGATATAATTCTGGCCTCTCTGCGCCTGGCGTTATTTCCGCCCGTTGTGCATTTATTGGAGAAATTCCTGCGAAAAAAAAGAGCATTATGCTCAAAATCTGAGTAAAGGGTAAAAGATTCGTTTGCTTCATGCTATTTTGCGTTCGATTAGAACAAATTAAAGTAGTCCATTGAACCTTTCCTATTTCATTGCTAAAAGAATCAGCTTTAAAAGAGCGGGAGGATTCTCAGCCACCATCCATAAAATTGCTGTAGGCAGTCTTGCTATGGGGATTGCAGTGTCTTTGCTTTCCTTTATGGTTTTAGGTGGATTTCAACAAACTGTTTCGGATAAGGTCTATGGGTTCACGGGACATTATCAAGTGCAGCGGTTCACAATGAGCAATGCTTTTGAAGAGGCTCCTTTTTCTTTACAAAGTGAGTTTGCTCAAGAATATAGCCAATTACCGTTTGTGGAGCGAATTCAATCTTTTGCCCATAAAGCAGCCCTTATGAAAGGAGAAAATGAAGTAGAGGGGATTTTGGTGAAGGGTGTAGGAAAAGACTTTGATAGCCTGAGTTTTAAGAAATATATTAAAGAAGGAAGGATGCTGACTATCCCGGATGAGGGAACAAGCAACGAAGTGATATTAAGTAAGGTAATTGCCAATAAACTACTGCTAAATGTGGGAGACAAAGTGACTTTATATTTTGTCCAAGACCCACCAAGGTTTAGAAGGGTAGAAGTAGTGGGGATTTTTGAAACCTATCTGGAAAATTTTGATGAGAAGATTATCATTGGAGAATTACAGACGATTAGAAATCTCAATGGCTGGGGGGAAGATCAAATTGGTGGATTGGAAGTTTTCGTCGACAATTCGAAAAATATAGATTTGTATACTCCTCAGATGGAAGGGATTATGGATTTTGATCTGAAACTTGTTGCAAGCAAGGATAAGTTTTTAGAGATTTTTGACTGGTTATCTTTATTAGATACCAATGTTTATGTATTTGTAGGGTTGATTGCCTTTGTTGCTATTTTCAACATGGGAGCAATTTTGTTTATCCTGATTATGGAAAGAACCCAAATGATCGGCTTGTTAAAAGCTATGGGTGCTGCCAATAAACAGATTAGAAGAATTTTCTTTTGGAATGGAATCAACATCCTTTTGCGTGGATTATTGATTGGAAATGCTGTTGGGTTAGGATTTGGCCTATTTCAGGATCAACTTAAATTTATTCCATTGGATCCGGCCAGTTATTATATGTCCTATGTTCCCATAGAATGGAACTGGCCACTTTTTATTCTCATTAATGTAGGAATCACTCTTCTCACAGCACTGGTATTATTTATTCCGGTGATGGTAATCTCTAGAGTTGATCCGATTAAGTCAATCCGCTTTGATTAAGCTTATATGGAGAAAAAATACTTTTGATTTTCATCCAAATTACTCCCAACACAGCTTCCTTAAATATTCCGGAACTCATCTTTGAGATTCCTTTAGTTCGATCGGTAAAAATAATTGGAACTTCAGTTAGTTTGAAGCCTAATTTCCAAGCAGTGAATTTCATTTCAATTTGGAATGCATAACCGATGAATTTCACTTCCTTCAAATTTATTCCTTCTAATACACTTTTATGATAGCACTTGAATCCTGCTGTGGCATCTTTGATAGGAAGACCTGTGATGAACTTAACATAAACACTTGCAAAATAGGACATCAAAACTCTTCCTATTGGCCAATTTACCACATTCACTCCTGTAATATATCGTGAACCAATTGCCATATCAAACTCACGGTTTTCACAAGCCAGATATAATCTAATCAAGTCATTTGGGTCATGGGAAAAGTCACAATCCATCTCAAAAATATAATCATATCCATTTTTTAAAGCCCAATCAAACCCTTTTAAATAGGCTGTTCCAAGCCCTAATTTTCCTTTTCTTTCAATTAAGTGAAGCCTTTGGGGGAATTCATTTTTGTTTTCTAGTACCACCTTTGCAGTGCCATCCGGTGACCCATCATCAATCACCAATAATTCAAAATCTCCTTCAAGACCCATAATAGAATGAATCATTTCTTGGATATTTTCTATCTCGTTATAGGTAGGAATAATGACTAGTTTTCGGTGTGCCATGCGGGAATAAAGCCTAAAAGTAAGGCATAGGGTTGATTTTAGAAGAACCGAACATAATAATTTTAGGAAAAGGTTAATTTCGCAGCAAAAATTTAGATATGATCGCTATTGTAAGTTATATTTCTATTGGCTCTTATGATGCTAATACGGTGAATGAAGACGAAATCTTATCCTCAATTTTATCGGAATTAGAATTTGATCATGAAATAGTGCCTTGGTCAGACCCAACCATAAACTGGGGTAAATACAGTACTCTTTTGATAAAATCCACCTGGGATTATTTTGATTATTATCCTGAATTTTTGAAATGGATTGAAAAAATCAAAAACTTAAATATTAAGGTTCTGAATGGAGTAGAGACTCTGTTATGGAATTCTTCTAAAAACTATTTGTCAGAGATAAAGGAAAAGGGATACCCTGTAATTTCCGGTCAGCAATTAAATAAGGGGACTGAAGTAGAATTCGAACTGATCAAGGAAGCTGTTAAATCTGATACTTGGGTTTTAAAACCTTTAGTGAGTGGTGGTGCTAAGAATACTTTAAAAATCGAAAGTGCTAAGTGGTCAGAGTTCTCCCAAAAGGTACAAGACCTTGTTAATCAAGAAGACTTTCTCCTCCAGCCTTTCATTCAGGAAGTTCAAGAAATAGGAGAGTACTCTTTAATATTTTTTAATGCTGAATTTTCTCACGCAGTTCTTAAGACTCCCGCCAAGGGCGATTTTAGAGTGCAACATTATTTTGGTGGAGAAATAAAGGTGATAGAACCAAGCACAAAAATGATAAATGCCGCAAAATCGATAATTGAAGATTTTGCACCTAATAGTCTTTATACGAGGGTAGATGGAGTTGAGATTGAGGGAGAATTCCATCTGATGGAGTTAGAACTCATTGAACCTTATTTGTTTTTATCTTCTCATCAAGATGCTATTTCAAATTACAAAAATGCTTTAAAGAAAAGATTAAATTAAACACATATTTCTCTTTGATTTTGAGCGTATTCACTACCCTTATTAGCGGCTTCTTGTAGATAAAGACATCCCTGAGGGTCACCTAATTTAGCTAAGCAATATCCTTTTTTTGCGATAGCTTCAACATGGTTTGGATTTACTTTAAGAATTGCTTCAAAATCTTCCAAGGCATAGGAAACATATCCTGCTCTCATTAATGCAAAACCTCTATTATATCTCCCTACTAATTGATCAGGCTCAAATTGTACATACTTGTTGAAAGAAACTGCACATCCCAAGACATCCCCACGCATTGCTTTGGCCATACCCTCATAAAAATGGACTTTTGCAAATTCAGGGTTTATTTCTCTTGCTTTAATTAAAAAATTCTCTGACGATGAATACTTTTCTGTCATTAATTGTGTCCTTCCCAAGAGGTATAATATGTCAAAATCATTAGACTCCAAAGAAGCAGCTCTCAATAAATAGGATTCTGCTTTGTTATAATTTTTTTCTTCAAACAAAAGCTTTCCTAAACCTGCATAAGCCTGGGCATACTCATCATCTAGAGCAATTATCCTTTCGTAATCCTTTTTTGCTTTAAGAGTTTCTCCTAATTCTTCGTGACTTCTGGCTCTCATATGTAAAGCTTTCAGATCCGTGATATGAAAGAATAAATAACTATCGAGTTCATCTAGCGCTGCCTGATATTCCTGATCATTATAAAGTCTTTCAATTCTTTGAAAATCACTGGAACACGACCAAAGCAAAATAATTACTAAACATGTAGGTAAGATATGTAAAAATCGTTTCATAACTAAATGAAACAAAAAATTAGGATTAGGAAAAATATTATTTGTGAAATTTTCCTAATCCTTCAATAATTAATTTCTAGTTAAGTTATTGACCCTTAAAGGACACCTTTTGTACTTGGTAATTGGTTAATATTTCTTGGATCTCTCATAACCGCCATTTTTATGGCTCTAGCCAAAGCTTTAAATATGGCTTCAATTTTATGATGCTCATTGGTTCCCTCGGCTTTGATATTTAAGTTGCATTTGGATGTGTCAGAGAAGGATTTGAAGAAATGATAAACCATTTCTGTAGGCATGTCACCAACTTTTTCCCGTTTGAATTCTACATCCCATACGATCCATGGCCTGCCTCCAAAATCAATGGCAGCTTGTGCTAATACATCGTCCATTGGAAGTAGAAATCCATATCTGTAAATCCCCTTTTTATCACCTAGGGCTTTTAAGTAAGCCTCTCCCAAAGCCAGGGCAGTATCTTCAATTGTATGATGCTCATCAATGTGCAAATCTCCTTTTACTTTGATTTCTAAATCAGTGCTTCCATGTTTTCCTAACTGTTCCAGCATATGATCGAAGAAATGTAGTCCAGTGGAAATATCACACTTGCCAGATCCATCTAGGTTTAATTTGATGAAAATATCTGTTTCTGAGGTTTTTCTTTTTATGTCTGCTGCTCTTGGAGGCATTTTCAGAAATTCATAAATCTCATCCCAATCTTTTGTGCTAAGGGCTGCTTTTACATTTTCTTCCCCAATGAAAATTGATTTTGCTCCAAGATTCTCTGCTAATTGAATATCGGTTGCTCTATCTCCAATTACATAGCTATTCGATAGATCGTATTCATCTGAAAAATAGGAAGTCAAAAGACCAGTCCCAGGCTTTCTGGTTGGAGCGTTTTCGTGTTCAAAGGTTTTGTCTACAAGAATTTCTTTAAAGAAAATATTTTCCTGTTCAAGTGTTTTAAGCATTTTATACTGAGCTGGCCAAAAAGTGTTTTCTGGGAAAGAATCAGTCCCCAATCCATCTTGGTTTGTAACCATTACCAATTCATAATCCAATTCTTCAGCAATTTTTCTAAGGTTTGAAATTACTTTGGGTACAAATTCCAACTTTTCCAGACTATCAACTTGAAAGTCTGTAGGGGGCTCTTTAATGATCGTACCATCACGATCTATGAATAATACTTTCTTTTTCATGAATCGAATAAAAAGGTTTATACTGTTTTGGAGACAATTTTCTCCAAGGCTTTTAAGAATTCTTCATTTTCTGTTCTTGTGCCAACTGAAATCCTGAGACATTCCTCGCATAACAATACTTTGGATCGGTTTCTTATGATTACTTTCTGCTTAATTAATTCATTATAAACCTCTGTTGCGTGAGGAATCTTGATCAATAAGAAGTTTGCTTGGGAAGGAAATATCTTTTGAATAAAGGTCAATTCTTTTAACTTTTTTTCTAGAAAACTCCTCTCTTTCAAAATATCTTCTATCATTTTCTGAACCTTTTCATTATTTCGAATAGCCGCAAGTACAGTTTCTTGAGTTAATCCGGAAATGTTATAAGGAGGTTTGATTTTGTTTAAAATGGAAATTATTTCTTCCGATCCAAAAGCCATCCCAAGTCTTAATGAAGCCAATCCCCAAGCTTTTGAGAAAGTTTGGATTACCAATAGGTTTGGGAATTTCTCTAATTCTGTAGTAAAGCTAGGTTCATCATTAAAATCAATGTATGCCTCATCGATGACTACGATTCCTTTAAAATTCCCTAAAAGAAATCGGATTTCATCTCTATTTACTTTGTTTCCACTGGGATTATTAGGAGTACATACGAAAATGATTTTAGTATTATCATCGACTGCATTCAGTATTTTTTTAGGTTGAAGTTGAAAATCTGACGTCAATGCGACTCTCCTTATTTCCACATCATTAATGGATGCACTTACTTCATACATGCCATAAGTGGGAGGGAGAAGAATAACATTATCCTTACCGGGATTGCAAAAGGCTCTGAATAATAAATCTATTGCTTCATCCGAACCATTACCCAAAAAGATTTGAGAAGGCCTTACTTCTTTAATGATGGCTATTTCTTCTTTTAATTCACTTTGGTAGGGATCTGGATATCGGTTATAATCTTTGTCAGTTACCGAGCCATATGGGTTTTCATTTGCATCTAAAAAGATCCCAATCTTTCCAGTATACTCATCTCTAGCAGAAGTGTAAGGCTGTAGTTTTGCTATATGAGGTCTTAAAAGTGAGTTTAAGTAAAAATCCATATCTACTTATTTTTCAGATAATTAAGACGAATCGTAACTGCATTTTTATGTCCCTCCAATAATTCATTCGCCGCCATCACTTCTATGGTGGGACCTAAATTCTTTAAACCTTCTTCAGTAATTTTTTGATAAGTCATCTTCTTTAAAAAACTATCCAAAGAAACGCCGCTATAATTTCTGGCATAACCATAAGTTGGTAAGGTATGGTTAGTTCCAGAAGCATAATCACCCGCTGATTCCGGAGTGAAATTACCTATGAAAACTGATCCGGCATTGAATATAGAATCGACAACTTCATCTTCGTTTTCAACCGAAACTATCAAGTGTTCTGGAGCATATTCGTTTATCAAGTCTATAGCTTCAGTTTGATCTTCCATTACCACTGCTCTCGAATTTTTCAAAGCTTTAACGGCAATGTCTTTTCTAGGCAATTCTTCAAGTTGGGAATCGATTTCTTTAATAACTTTCTTGGCGAATTTTTCTGAATTTGTAACCAATACAACTTGACTATCTACGCCATGTTCAGCCTGAGAAAGTAGATCAGACGCGACAAAGGCTGGAATTGCAGTTTTGTCTGCATATACCAAGACTTCAGAAGGTCCTGCAGGCATATCAATTGCAACCCCATATTTTGTGGCCATTTGCTTTGCAGCGGTCACATATTGGTTTCCTGGTCCAAAGATTTTATCCACTTTTGGCACTGACTGAGTTCCAAATGTCATTGCTGCTACTGCTTGAGCACCTCCGACTTTTAGGATTTTTGAAATCCCGATTAAATCAGCGGTATATAAAATCGCAGGGTGAATTTCACCATGTCGATCGGGTGGGGTACAAAGTACAATTTCTTTGCATCCTGCAATTACTGCAGGTACACCAAGCATTAAGACAGTACTAAACAAAGGCGCTGTACCTCCTGGAATATATAATCCGACTTTTTGGATTGGCATACTTTTTCTCTTGCAAACTACTCCTGGCATCACTTCTTCTACTAAATCCTCGCCTATTTGAGCCCTGTGGAATCTTTCGATGTTTGTCTTTGCAATTTTTATTGCATCTTTTAATTCAGCTGAAAGTTTTTCAGAAGATGCAACAATTTCATTTTCCGAAACAAGCAATTGTTCGAGTTGAACATGATCGTATTCTAAAGCAAATTTGAATAATGCCTTGTCTCCATTTCGCTTAACCTTTCTAAGGATCGGTTTTACGATTTTATTGATTTGTTTCGTTTTCTGAATTGGACGAGCCAATTCCTTTGTCCAAGTATCCGATTCTGGATTTTTAAGAATTTTCATGGATATGATTTTCTTTTGCTAGGCTGTTTAAAGAATCATTTTTTCAATGGGAACTACAAGAATTCCTTCTGCTCCAGCAGCTCTGAGTTCTTCTATATGCTCCCAAAATTGGTCTTCATTTAAAACAGAATGAACTGAAGACCAACCTTCTTGCGCTAAAGGAAGTATGGTAGGACTCCGCATACCGGGAATCAATTTAATGATTTTATCGATTGAGGCATTTGGTACATTCATTAGAACATATTTGCTGCTTTTCCCTTTTTGTACAGCATTCATTCTAAATAGTAACTTATCCACTATTGCTTTTTTCCAATCAGTTAAGTTATTATTTGCTATCAATACCGCCTCTGATTTAAAGATTTCCTCAACTTCTTTCAGTCCATTCATCATCAGAGTAGAACCAGAGCTGACGATATCACATATTCCTTCAGCTAAGCCAATACTTGGAGCAATTTCCACCGAGCCGCTGATTTCGTGTATATCTGCTTGTATATTTTTAGAGCTCAGAAAATCTCCTAGGATTTTTGGATAGGAGGTAGCTATATTCTTACCTTCAAAAAAAGATAAGTCTTTGTATTCCTGTCCTTTAGGTATGGCAAGTGAAAGTCTACATTTAGAAAATCCAAGTTTTTTTAATGTTATGACTTCTTTATCTTTTTCAACTAGTTCGTTTTCTCCAACGATACCTAAATCCGCAACTCCATCAGCTACATATCCCGGGATATCATCATCTCTGAGAAATAGAAATTCAATAGGGAAATTGGTTGAGGTGGATTTAAGTTTTCCTGTTCCGTTATAAAATTTAATACCACACTCTTTGATGAGTGCTAAAGAGTCATCTGACAATCTGCCGCTTTTTTGCACGGCAATACGGATAATTTGTTCCATGTTGGCAATTTACGCTAAGAAATATAAGGTTATGATTTTTTTTGGTGAAAAGCGGAATCCCTATCATCGGCTTCACCGGGCGTGTTGAAAAATTCCTCAGGAGGAATGATGGAAATGATGCAGCAAATGCTGTTGCTGTATTGGTAAAAAATCAATATTTCTATTGTTGTTTTTCATTTCTGTTGACAAATATAGGAATGCTTCATAAACCAGCAAACAAGAAAAGATGTTTTTGAATAGTTTGTAAATAATTTGGTAGAAAAAGGATCAATCGGTTTTCAAGTTCTAATTGTTTTAAAATAAATGCTCAATATCTTACCTAAAAATTTTAAAAAGAGCCTTGGGCGGCCTCATAAAACCCGTTTGATCTATGGAAAGTAAACGTACACCAGTCTTTTTTGGGACTATTATATCTTGGATGTTATTTGCCTTTATTGGCTTTGGGATGTGGGGATGTCCCACTTACAACGTTTGGCAACAAGAAATGAGTGGAAGAGCTGAATTTGCAAAAGCGGAGCAAAATAGAAGAATTTTAATTGAAGAAGCGGCTGCAAATTTGGAGGCCGAAAAATTAAATGCACAAGCCGAAATAGAGCGGGCTAAAGGTGCCGCAGAGGCAATTAAAATTGAGAATGGTTCTATTTCAGAAAAGTACATTCAATATCTGTGGGTTAGACAACAAAAGAATTTAGGAGATAAGACCGTGATTTATATTCCTACGGAAGCAAATCTCCCAATCTTGGAGGCAGGTAGGATTCCAAAAATTCCAAATTATTCTGGAGATGGTAATTAAACAAAAGAGCTCTGAATAAGTCAGAGCTCTTTTAATTAATTATTAAAATCAGATAAGTTATCTGATTAACCACCGGATTTTTTTGCTTTATATCCCACTGAAAGAAGAACTTGAACCACTTTATCCCGATGATCTCCCTGGATTAAGATTTCTCCATCTTTCGCAGATCCTCCGACGCCACACTTGTTTTTCAGCATTTTTCCCAATTCTTTTAAATCATCATCTGACCCAATAAATCCCTCAACCAATGTTACTTTTTTTCCTGCACGAGCCTTTTTATCTAGCATGACTTTAAGATTCTGTTGTGCAGGGGGGAGTGTATCTATTGATTCACCAGTGTTTTCTTTAAATTCAAAATCATCTGAAGTGGAGTAGACAACGCCTTCTCTTTTTTTCCAATCATTATTTTTCTTTGCCATAAGTCCATGAAAAAGCCTGCCCGAAGGACAGGCTCATTTAAAATTGGCAGTTTATTTTACTTTTAATGTCCAAACTGGTCGCTTCGCATGATTTACTACGTCTTCTGCAATGCTTCCTGTAATCAAATGTAAGAATCCAGTTCTACCATGGGTAGCCATTGCTATTAGGTCCGCATCTATATCCTCTGCAAATTCAATGATCCCGGATTCTTCTGAAAGGGAGTTGTAAATTTCTGCTTTTACTCCTTCAAAACCATATTTTTTGACAAACATTCCGATTCGCTTAATTGAGTCCCGAGTGGTTTCAAAATTCGCAGGTGTATTAACTACTACAAAATAGAGATCAGCATCAAACAAAGATTGAAGGTTTTTCATTCTGCGAGCAATCTCATCCTCATCTTCTTTGAAATCACTGGCGAAAACAATCTTTTTGAATTTGTTTGGATCAGTTGCAGATTTAACTGTAACTACTGGGCATGTAGCGGTCCGCACTACTTTTTCGGTATTACTACCTATCAATACTTCTTCTACTCCAGATGAACCTTTAGATCCCATGATAACCAGATCCGGATTCTCTTCCAAGATTGATTCTGAAATGCTTTTGAATGCATTTCCCAATTTTAGCTTTGCGTTGAAAGTGTATCTTTTATCCTTATATTTTTCTTTTAAATCGGCTACTTGCTCTTTTCTTCTTTCCATCAACTGGATGAAAAAAATCTGATTTTCCATTTCTGGCATTACTTCGCCTCCTCCCATCGTTCCAATACTTGAAACATAGGGAACCTCCAATACATTGACAACTTCTATATGGACACCGTCTATTTTCTCAGCAAGTCCAGTTGTAAAATTCAGTGCATTTTGAGCCTGCTCTGAGAAATCGTAGGGAACGAGTACTTTTATCATAGTTAAATGGAATATTGTTTAGACCAAATTAACTAAAAAACGGAAGGGGGGAAGAGAATTTTTTGGATTTTCACAAAAAAAGTAATCCTATACCAAAGAAGATGACCCAAAGTAAGGTGCTTAATGCCATTTTTTTCAGGTTCGGATCTATTTCTTCTGAAGTTTTGCCTTTTTCTACACTCAATCCGATTTTAAACATGATTGGAAATACTATAAATCCTAAAGCGGATCCCCAATTTTGGCTAAAAAAACAAAAACCTAATAAACTTATGTAGCCTGCAAGAATCAAAAACCAATTATACCCTACCGCTGCTTTTCTCCCCATTCTTACCGGAATAGACTTTTTTCCGGCTTTTTTGTCGGATTCTATATCACGGATATTATTAATGTTAAGTACTGTAGTACTAAAGAAGCCCAACGATAGTCCAACCCAAATTACTGAAGCATTAAAATCTATGCTATGAAGAAAAAAGGTGCCTATCACTCCAATTAATCCAAAAAACAAGAAAACTGAAATATCTCCTAAACCTAGATACCCGTAAGGATTACTCCCTGAAGTATAGGAAATTGCAGCCCAAATTGAAGCTATACCTAATCCAAAGAAAATGAAGAACAAGCTCCAATCCTGTATAGCTAAATATAATAGTAACAACCCTGAGACCAGTGAAAATGCTCCAAAAAAGTACATCGCTTTTTTCATTTCTTGGAGGGAAATCAAACCAGATTGTACAGCTCTAATCGGTCCCTGGCGTTCTTGATGATCAGCACCGTTTACAGTATCACCATAATCATTTGCCAGATTGGATAGTATTTGAAGAAATATTGTGGTCAAAGAAGCAAACAAAAGAATCTCCCATCTAAATACATGAAGAGAATAGGCTAAAAATGAACCAGCGAAAATACTCGCTAAAGATAATGGTAAAGTCCGAAGCCTGACCGCATGCAGCCAGGCTTCTTTTTTTGATTGGATTTCTCGTTTCACTAAATCAATTTCTATTTAAGCACCTATTGCAGATAGAATTTCTTCATCCAAAGGTGTAACGGAAGAAGGGTAGAATTTTAATAATTCACCTTTTTCATCAATCAGATATTTGCAAAAATTCCAAGTTGGTTCTTGGTTGTTCCAACCATTCAACTTGGCATCACTTAGCCATCTAAATAATGGATGTTTGTCAAAACCCTTCACTGAAATCTTTTCAAAAACAGGAAAAGTTACTCCGTAGTTTTCAGTACAAAAGGTTTTAATCTCTTCGTTTGAGCCTGGTTCTTGTCCACCAAAATTATTTGCTGGAAAACCCAAAATTTGAATTTTATCTCCATAATTTTCATTGAGTTCCTGGAGCGCTGCATATTGAGGGGTATATCCGCATTTGGATGCCACGTTGACAATTAGGAGCTTTTTACCTTTGAATTGTTCAAAGTCTACCTCTTTGCCATCAAGATCTTTTAATTTGAAATCATAAAGAGTGCTTTCCATAGGTTTATTGTTAGATGCAAAAAATCCAGCTTGTAAAACTTCTGGCCTTTCCAATGTCCTCTGACATGAAAATAGTGTCGATAAGGCTAAAATAAATAGTAGTTTTTTCATAATTACATTCTTTCGGGTACATGTATTCCTAACAAACTCATTCCTCTTTTGATTGTTGCGGCAGTTAATGCAGAAAGTGCAACTCTAAATGCAAGAATAGAAGAATTGCTTTCATGGAATATAGGAAGATCTGCGTAAAACCGGTTGTATTCTTTCGCTAAATCAAATAAATATTGTGCAATCACTGATGGTGAGTATTCATCTGCTGCAATTTTTATTTTCTTGGTAAAATCACTCAGAAGAAAAATAAGGGATGATTCCGATTCTTCTATTTTTGAAATGGCAGAGAAATCAGGATTTTTAAAATCAACACCGATTTGTTCTGCTTTTCTTAATATTGATTTAATCCTAGCGTGAGAATATTGAATAAAAGGACCAGTATTTCCCTGAAACTCTATGGATTCCTGTGGATTAAATAACATTCGTTTCTTTGGATCCACTTTCAAAAGGAAATATTTCAGAGCTCCCAATCCCAGTGTTTCATACAATTCTGCAGCTTGTTCTTCATTAAATCCATCTATTTTACCTAGTTCTTTGGTGTGATGAGCAGCAGTATTGATCATTTCTTCCATCAAATCATCTGCATCAACCACTGTTCCTTCCCTGGATTTCATTTTTCCAGAAGGTAAATCCACCATTCCATAGGACAAATGATATAAGCCATCTCCGTATGAACGACCTAATTTTCTCATAATCTTAAACAATACATCAAAGTGGTAATCTTGTTCATTACCAACGACATATACTGACTTATTCAATTTAAAATCATTGTATTTAAGATCTGCAGTTCCCATATCCTGAGTGATGTAAACCGAAGTTCCATCTCCTCTAAGAACTAATTTTTCATCTAATCCTTCATCAGTAAGGTCTACCCAAACAGAGCCATTCTCTTTTTTAAAGAAAACACCTTTTTGTAAACCTTCTTCTACAATGTCTTTCCCCAGAAGATAGGTATCTGACTCGTAATAAAACTTGTCAAAATTCACCCCCATTTTTTCATAGGTCTTTGCAAATCCAGCATATACCCAAGAATTCATTTGTTTCCACAGGCTCACAACTTCTGCATCATTAGCTTCCCACTTTCTAAGCATCTCTTGAGCTTCCAAAAGTAATGGAGCATTCTTCTTAGCTTCTTCCTCCGAATTTCCTTCTGCTTTGAGAGCCTCTATCTGCTTCTTGTATTCTTTGTCAAAGATCACATAATACTTTCCTGCCAGATGATCTCCTTTCAAATTAGCAGATTCCGGCGTTTCACCATTTCCCCAATGCTGGTAGGCAACCATGGATTTACAGATGTGGATTCCACGATCGTTGACCAAATTGGCTTTGGTGACATCATAACCATTCGCTTTAAGAATTTCAGCGACGGAATATCCTAAAAAGTTATTTCTTAAGTGACCAAGGTGTAAAGGCTTATTCGTGTTGGGAGAGGAATATTCCACCATCACTTTTTGGCCATTAGAAGGAAGCTGTCCTAAGTCTGGATTAGCATACAAACCTTTGAAAACATTCAACCAAATCAATTCATTCAATTCAAGATTCAAGAAACCTTTTACCACATTAAACCCTGCCACTTCAGTAACATTCGCTTTAAGATATTCACCAATTTGGTTTGCGGTAGCTTCTGGGGTTGTTTGACTCACTTTCAAATATGGGAAAACAACGAAAGTGTAGGTTCCCTCAAACTCTTTTCTTGTAGGCGCCAGACTCAGTTGATCTACAGCAACCTCGTGATTATATATATTCTGAAATGCCAGCTGAATACCGGCAATAATTGATTCTTGTATGTTCATGTTTTTTAACCACAAAGGGCTCAAAGGTGAATTAAGGAATGCAAAGAATTATTGAATTTTTAAATTCCGTTTGCAACTCTCTTTATTCCGAATTTTAATCTTGTAACATTGAAATTGATAATCAATCCCAATTTAAATCCTCCCAGTTTTAAATAATTCAAAGTTTGAGCTAAATGAAGGTCATTTATAACCTCTAATGATTTAAGCTCCAAAACTAACTTGTTTTCTACTAAAATATCTATTCTATAACCAACTTCTAATTGAACACCATCAATTTTCAATGGCATAGTTTTTTCAACTTCTATAAAGAACCCCCTTTTTCTAGTTTATAAGCCAGGACAGTGTTGTAGGCATTTTCTAATAGTCCTGGTCCTAACTTGTTATGGACTTCAAATGCAATTCCCAATACTTCCTTTGATAATTCATTTTCATAGAATTTTGAGACCATATTCTTCGCGTACTTTTATAACCATAGCGAACATCGCGGTTCAATTTAAAAATTATCCACCAGTGATTTTGTAGTATTTTCTAGAACTTCAAAGGCATTTTCAGCCATTCTGTTTTCCGAATCAAGGGTAGGATTGACTTCGACAATTTCCCAGCAACACACTCTTTTATCTTTAATCAATTCGGCATTAAGTTCAATTGCTTCCTCAACCGAAAGTCCATCCGCTACCGGAGTGCCTGTGCCTACGGAAATAGAACTATCTAAACTGTCTACATCAAATGAGATATAGATTTGATCACAATCTTTTAATACTTCCAATGCTTGCTTTGCGATAGAAGCAACACCTGAGTTTCTTACTTCCTTTGTTTTGAAATTTTTAATTCCATGTTTGGTAATTAAATGGTTTTCAGGTTCTTCTGTGTCTCTTACTGAAATAAATACAATGTCTTTAAGTTCAATTTTTGGAAATTCTCCTCCGATATTTTTGATTTTGTTCCAAAAAATCAAAGTCTCCTCTGAAGGATTGTTTACTTGACATTCAAGATTATCAATTCTTGCAGTCATTGCTAAAGGCATTCCGTGCATATTACCGGAAGGGGTGGTAAAAGGGGTATGAAGATCAGCATGTGCATCAATCCAAATTACTCCGAGCCTTTTTGATGGATTAGCAGCTTTAATTCCCATGATCGTACCTGCAGCTGTACTATGATCTCCTGCCAATACTATTGGAAATTTCTTTTCCATTCTTAAAGACTCAATGGTACTATAAACATTTTTTAATACTTGGTAAACTCCATCGATGTATTTAGCATTAGGGAATTTATTCCCTTTCCATAGGTAATTATTAGCATCAGGGACATTGATTGGATCAAATAGGGTGAAAAAATCTGATTTCAAGTCTAGACTTGCCACTTTCAATGCATCAATACCCATACTTGCTCCACGAGTTCCCGCAGCAAGTTCGGACCTTACTTCTACTAATTTAATGTCTCGCATTTACTTTTATCTTAAAGATATTTGGGTTTTTTAAAGTGCGTAAAACTAGTGAAAATTGGGTGAAAATAATTCAGCTTAGGAGAAATCAAGAAGGAATATAAACTCAAAAATATTGAAAGGACAGCTTATTTGGACTGTATTTCTTTTCCTTTTGCACATTATGACGATATTGGTGTAGTCTGAAAAAATTAAATAAAACCATGAGTATTGATTCTAAGCTGCCGGAAGTTGGAACTACAATTTTTACCATAATGTCTAAACTCGCTTCGGATTATGGAGCAATAAATTTATCTCAAGGATTCCCTGGATTTAACTGTGATCCTTATTTGATTGATTTGGTAACCAAACACATGAAGGAAGGCAAGAACCAATATGCTCCTATGAGCGGAGTACCTGTTTTAAGGGAAAGGCTTGCCCAAAAAACAAATAAAATTTATGGGATTGGTTATGACTCTGAGACAGAAGTAACCATTGTTTCAGGCGCTACAGATGCAATTTATTCAGCTATCACAGCGATTGTAAAACCTGGAGATGAAGTAATTTTACTCGAACCTGCTTATGATTCATATGCGCCGGGTATCTTATTAAGCGGGGGAGTACCAATTTACGTTCCTTTAGATTTACCAGATTTTTCAGTGAATTGGGGGAAAGTTGAAGATGCGATTTCCGAAAAAACCCGATTGATCATAGTTAACACTCCTCATAATCCCTCTGGATATATGTGGACAAATGATGATTTGAACAAATTGGCCCAACTAATCAAGGATAAAAATATCAATGTCATTAGTGATGAGGTTTATGAGCATATTACTTTCGATGGAAGAGAGCATTTATCCTTGATGACTCACCCAATTTTAAAGGAGCGAACTTTCATTTGTGGTTCTTTTGGTAAAACTTTTCATGTGACTGGATGGAAGATTGGTTATTGCTTAGCTCCGGCTGAATTGACTTCGGAGTTTAGGAAAGTTCATCAATTTGTCACTTTTAGTACGGCGACTCCCCTGCAATATGCGCTTGCGGAATACCTGGAGGAAGAAAGTCACTATCTTGGACTTCCTGAATTTTATCAGAAGAAAAGAGATCTTTTTTGTACAGGATTGGCTGATACGGATTTTATCTTTACTCCTGCACAGGGAAGTTTTTTTCAACAAGTCTCTTATGCACATCTCAGTGATGAATCAGACTTTGATCTTGCGGTGAGGTTAACCAAGGAAATAGGAGTGGCAAGTATTCCTATATCAGTGTTTTTTAAGGATAAAGACGACCATAAAATTTTAAGATTCTGCTTTGCCAAAACTGATCAAGAGCTTCAAAAAGCAATCGAAACATTACAAAAATCAATATTATTTTAATTTAAATCCTATAAAATCAAGTGTTTGAAAAATATTCTTACTATAACCCTATAAAAAGAATAGGGAATATAGGATATTAAAGAATTTGCTTATACATTTGATGCATTAGAAAAATAACTCTTAATAAAATGAGCGCACTATCCTACCAATCACTTGCTTCTTCAGGCCTTTTCCATGTGGCCACGGGGAGCCGTTCCCGGTATTCACAAGTTTCAATGAGCCAAAAGGAAATGATTAAAGTATTTAGCCAACAATCTGGAGAAATAATGCAAGGGGTATGTCGACTCGAAAAAAGCTTTGATTCTTTATTTCCCTTGTTTCGAGGTTTAGTAAGTT
>NZ_JAHEBC010000050.1 GCF_024642405.1 Algoriphagus sp.
CAAAGGATTTGATCTATCCAAAGTCATCACTGAGGTGGAAGATGGGAAGCTGGAAATCAAACTTGAAAAAGGAAGACATAACAATGTCAATTTTACAGCCTATGTCACCCTTCGTGAGCTCGAGGCTATTGGATTAAGTGGATCTGGGAATGTCGATGTTACCTCTGACGTTTCATCTCGCGCTTTTTCAATCGGAAGTTCAGGAAGTGGAGATATCAATTTGCAGCAGGTTGATACCAGAACCTTAAACGTCGGAATGAGTGGTTCAGGAGAAATCATCATTGAAGGTGGTTCTTGCGAATCAGCAAATATTGGACAGTCAGGTTCAGGTGCTTTTGATGCCTTGGATTTAATGGCTGGAGATGTCAAAATCGGAAAATCTGGTTCTGGATCTACTTCAATTGGAGTGGATGGAGATCTGAAAGTTGCCTCATCCGGTTCAGGAAATGTCTATATCAAAGGTAATCCTACCAACCAAAAAGTAGCAAGTTCAGGTTCTGGAAAGATTGTAAGAAAATAAAGAAATACTAACCAACCTTATTTTTGAATCACTGTGGTTTTGAGTTTTCAAAATCACAGTGCTTTCAAATTTAACTATCCTCTAACCCGGTCAGATATGTTTAAGAATTACTTTAAAATCGTTTTTAGAAACGCAAAGAAGAATCCTCTCTATGTTTTTATTAACATTTTGGGTTTATCAATCGGAATGGCAGTCAGCATTCTGATTTTCTTGTTTGTGCAACATGAACTCAGTTACGATACATATCATGCCAATTCTGATCGAATTTATAGAGTTTCCAGAAACTGGTACAATTTGGATGGAGAGGTAAGCTTGCATTTAGGACATGTCGCACCTCCATTTGGTCCATTGATTAAATCTGATTTTGGTGATCAGGTAGAAGAAGCTGTAAGACTTTTTAATACAGATTTATTGATCAAATCTGGAGAAGATTCATTTATGGAGGATGGGTTTTTCTTTTCAGACCCAGAGATATTTCAGGTTTTTTCCTGGAATATGATTGAAGGGAATCCAATATCCGCCTTAAATGAATCTGATGGAGTATTGATATCAGAGAATATGGCCCAAAAATATTTTGGAAATTCTTCTGCAATAGGAAAAGAATTGATAGGAGAGGTACAGGGTTTAACATTGACTTTTCAGGTGAGGGGAGTTTTCGAAAATGTCCCAGATAATACTCATATGCACCCAGATTTTATAGCTACGATGAACCCCGTGATTCAATTTTTTGGTGGGTTGGAAGCTTTTATGCAGAACTTTGGAAGTAATAGTTTTTCAACCTATGTCTTATTAAAGAATGGCTATGATTACAAAGCTCTCGAAGCTCAATTACCAGGTTTAATTGACCGAAATATGGGAGAGGCTCAAGCTGGGATTCCTATGTCAAAAGTTACTGAACTTCATTTATGGCCTCTGGAAGATATTCACCTTTATTCCAATTTGGATTCTGAAATTGAAGCCAACGGAAATATTGATTATGTCTACATTTATTTTGCAGTTGCCCTGTTCATTTTACTGATTGCTTGCATCAATTTTATGAATCTTTCCACCGCCCGTTCTTCTTTGAGATCCATGGAAGTGGGTTTGAGGAAAGTAATGGGAGCAGATCGAAGTAGATTGGTCAATCAGTTTATGGGAGAATCCTTTGTAATGACATTCATTTCTCTGGTCATCGCAGTGGTTTTGGTCTACACTTTCCTCCCAACCTTTTCTGATTTTACTCAGAAACAACTTAGCTTAAACTTTCTTCAAAATCCTGAATATTTGCTGGGATTGATAGGCTTGGCTATTGGTGTAGGGCTTTTGGCTGGTAGTTATCCCGCACTGTTTCTTTCTGGTTTTTCTCCTTCCAAAGTTCTGAAAGGGACCTTTAAAGCTGGAAAAGGACATGAAAATTTCAGGTCGGTCTTGGTGATTGGTCAATTTGCTATCTCAGTTATTTTGATTGTCGCTGTAATTGTGGTTGTTCGCCAACTTGACTTTATGCAATCCAAGGATTTGGGGTTTGAAAAGGAGGATATTGTGGTTTTACCTGTGAGCACTGCAATTATTGAAAATTATCAGATCATTAAAGACCGACTCTTGAATAATCCAGGAATAAATGGGGTTTCTATTTCAAGCAGAGTGCCCTCAGGCAGGCTACTGGATTCTCAAGGAGGAAGTGCTGAAGTCAATGGTGAAATGTCACAGTTGGATGTGAGAATAGCAGATATCCATGTTGGGCATGAGTTTGTCAAAACTTATGGAATTCCTATTGTGGCAGGAAGAGATTTTGATTATCAAATGGCAAGTGATTCTTCTGAAGCCTTTATATTGAATGAAGCAGCAATAAGAGATATAGGCTGGTCAAGCCCTGAAGAAGCTATCGGTAAGAAATTCAATTATGGAGGTAGAAATGGTTTTGTGACCGGAGTAATGAAAGATTTTCATTTTGAATCACTTCATCAACCTATTGTTCCCATTGTATTTATGATTACTCGAGAGAGAGAAAGAGCTAATCAAGTCAGTTTGAAAATTGATGCTTCAAGAAAAGATGAAACAATTCAGTTTTTAAGAACAGAATGGGCTTCATTAAATCCAGGTTTTCCATTCGAACCTATATTTGTTGATGAAGGGTTCAACAGGCTGTATGAATCGGAACAACGGGTAAAAACTATTTTTACATTTTTCTCTGCTCTTGCGATTATTATTTCAGTCTTGGGGTTATTGGGTTTGGTAACTTTTGCAACCGAACAAAGAACCAGAGAAATAGGAATCCGAAAAGTAATGGGAGCAGAAACCAGCAATATTTTGGTTCTTCTAGGCAAAGATTTTATGAAATTGGTATTGATCGGATTCTTGATTGCAGTTCCGGTTTCTTGGTTTGGTATGGATAGCTGGTTAGAAGACTTCGCCTACAAAATTGGAATCAGTTGGACAGTTTTTTTATGGGCTGGCTTGATTGCAGGAATTATAGCTGCGGGAACCGTGATGTTTCAATCGTTGAAAGCAGCCTTAGCCAATCCGGTGAAAAGTATTAAAAATGAATAAGTAAAATAGAGATTTATTAAAGTTCTATTCAGCCTTTTTGATTTTTCAAAAAGGCTGTTTTTTTGGATCTTCCTTTGATTCAAAAAGAATGGCTCTAGTTCCATTCAATTACTCCTGAGGTTTCAAAAGAATTTATATGAAGTAGATTTAAGTGCTTTTATATTTTCATGCAAAGCTGATATATATCAGTAATTTAGGTGATTTTGATCTTCAGATTTGATGGATGGTATTCTGAACTTCAAGCTTGTAAATAACAACTTGAAGACACAAAGTGATTGAAACCCCGTTTTTCAAAGAAGTAGGAGATATAGCTAGATTTACTGGAAGGTTTTTCAAGGAAATAGCTAAGCCCAGACAGGAATACGAAGAGTTTATTAATCAATGCTTTTGGATTGGTTATAAGACTCTTACCCTTGTGAGTATTACTGCATTTATAATGGGCTTGGTTCTTACGATTCAATCCCGCCCCACTTTAGTGGAGTTTGGAGCTGCATCACTCTTACCCTCAATGGTTTCTGTATCCTTAGTACGCGAGATTTCACCGGTTATTACAGCATTGATTTGTGCTGGTAAAATTGGATCGGGTATAGGCGCTGAGCTGGGTTCGATGAGAGTGACTGAGCAAATAGACGCGATGGAAGTTTCGGGTACAAATCCTTTTAAATATCTGGTTGTGACTCGAGTGATGGCTTCCACGTTGATGGTTCCTGTTCTCTCCATTCTTGCAATTGCGATTTCTTTATATGGCGGCTATTTGGGGGTGAATTTGAAAGGTTCTGTAAGTTGGTCATTGTATTGGTTTCAGGCATTTGATGCATTGAGTTTCGGGGATTTTATACCCTCATTGACAAAGACATTTTTCTTTGGTTTTGCTATAGGGATAGTGGGTTGTTATAAAGGTTATAATTCTCAAAAGGGTACAGAAGGAGTGGGAAGGTCCGCAACAACTGCAGTAATTGTAGCCTCTTTGTTGGTTTTTATTTTGGATTTGATTGCAGTTCAAGTCACGGACTTATTAGGACTAACTTGATTTATGGAGGCTAAGAATATAATGATAGCGGTTTCCAAACTGAACAAGTCCTTTGGCGAAAATCATGTTCTTAGAGATTTTTCTATGGAATTAACCAAAGGTGAAAACTTGGTTATTCTTGGGAAATCAGGTTCCGGGAAGTCAGTTTTGATCAAATGTATCATCAAGCTAATCGAACCAGACCTTGGAGGGATAAAAGTATTGGATCAGGATATCAGTGAATTGGATCAGGATGAAATGGATTTACTTAGAAAAGACGTGGGATTTCTTTTTCAAAGTAATGCGCTTTATGATTCGATGACGGTTAGAGAAAATCTGGAGTTCCCTCTTAGGAGACATTGGACAATTGAGCAACGTGAAAAAGAAGCTGAAGCAGCAGTTATGGAGGCATTAGAAGATGTAGGACTTTCCCATACTGTCAATATGATGCCAGCTGAATTGTCCGGAGGAATGAGAAAGCGAATTGCTCTAGCGAGAACACTGATCTTAAAGCCCCAGGTAATTTTATATGATGAGCCGACCACTGGCTTGGATCCGATCACTGCTCGGGAAATAAGTGAGCTTATGATTTCTATCCAAGACAAATACAAAGCATCATCAGTGATTATTTCCCATGATATGAATTGTATTCGGATGACTTCCAACCGGGTAATTACGCTGATTGAGGGAAGAAATTATGTCGCTGATACGTATGATAACTTAATGAAAAGCACTGACCCAAAAGTCAGTGAATTCTTTCGATAAAATGAAAAGAGAACGAAAAATATCCAATGCCAAACTTGGAGCTTTAGTATTAGCTAGTCTGATATTCCTGGTTTTTTCGCTGTATTTAATTGGTAAAAATCAAAATATTTTTGGCTCATCAATTCGCGTAATAGCTGAAATGCGAAACGTAAATGGATTATTACCCGGAAATAATATCCGATTTAAAGGAATGGATGTCGGGACTGTAAGTTCTATTGACATGCTGAATGACTCCATTATTCATGTGGAGCTTTTGATCCATAAATCCATGCAGCCATTTATTAAAAACAATTCAAGAACTACCATCAACACGGATGGATTAATGGGAAATAAAATACTTCATATCAATCCTGTGGAAGGTGATGCAGCCACACTGATTCCAGGAGATATTTTGTATGCTTTGCCACAGATCGATACCGATGAGATGCTAGAAACGCTAAATTCCACGGGGAATTATTTGGAAAAAACTTTGATTAATCTTGCACAGATAACCGACAAATTGAATGAAAGCGATGCACTTTGGAGCTTGTTAACTGAACCTGAATTAGTGAATGATTTAAATAGTGCAATTCGAAAGTTTAAAGATGCCGGCGCGAATGCTGCCGAAATCACCAAGTCTGGCGAAAAGATTATCTCATCTTTTGAGAGAGGGGATGGGATCGTGAATAAACTATTTACTGATAGCATCATGAGTTCAAATTTTGAAGAAACATTGACTGAGTTACAAAAGACGAGTGAAGAAGCATCCGAAATGATGGGAAATATTAATGAGTTTCTAAATAACATTCAAGAAGGTCAGGGAACTGCAGGCTTGATATTACAAGATTCTGTTTTTCGAAATCAAGTTGATCAAACTCTTCAAAATCTCGAATCAAGTACTTATAAGCTCAATGAAAATCTGGAAGCCATGAGGTCAAATTTTTTATTTAGAAAGTACTTTAAGAAGCAGGAAAAAGCAAAAAAGAAGGCTGAAGAGAATAATGAATAAGTTACCCAACTGTCGAAAACATTTTTCTTAGATAGAGTTGGGATTTTTTAATTCTATATCTAATTGGTTTTTCAGGAACTACCCTTATTCCTAAGCTAACTATTTAAGAAACAGTCTGAAGCTTTTGCCCGATTGCGAACAACTGTGTCCGAGAAGATGGCATCAAAAAACAGGAAACCTTGTTAGTGATTGAATTAAAGCTGATTTACAGTGGCATAAATATAGTTCGTGTGGTAATAGATTTATCAAATAAAACTAAGGCTTGATGCAACCTTTTTTATCTCAAGTGCATCTTATACATGACTCAGGTCTGGCAAAAGGACAAGAACATTTACCCAAAACCATAAATCAGATAAAAATTTTTAACGCACAGAATAAATAAAATCATGAAAATCTATTCAAAGTTGGCAGCAGTAGCAATAGCTGCATTAGTATTGGTTTCTTGCGCTCAGGCCCAAGAAACTGAAACCAGAAAACCAGGTCATTTTACCAAAGTTCATTCAGGTGGAAGTTGGGAAGTTATTTTAACTGAAGGAAACACCGAAGAAATCAGAATTGAGGCCAAGGGAGTTGAGCTGAGTAAGGTGAAAACTGAAATTGACGGGGATGTTTTAAAGCTAGGACTGGTAAATGGGAATTACCGAAATGTAAATTTGACTTTTTATGTGACTTACAAAAGTCTGGAAGGAGTGAAATGTTCTGGTTCAGGTAAGATCGATGTGAAATCTGATGTGGTTGCAGATGATTTTTATATCGGCCTTTCGGGTTCAGGAGATATCTACATGGAGAACCTCAGAGCAGATGATTTGGAAGCTTCTATTTCTGGTTCTGCAAAAATCAAAATTCAGGGCGGTTCTATTGGAGATGCAGAAATCAATCAATCTGGTTCGGGAGATTTTGTTGCAGAAGACCTAAGCATTGAAGATCTGGAAGTATCAAAATCAGGTTCTGGTGATACCTATGTTGGAGACTTGGGAGAAATTTCTGTAAGATCTTCTGGTTCAGGAGATATTGTCTATTCAGGATCGCCGAGAATGGGAGACATTAAAGTATCAGGGTCTAGCAGTATCCGCAAGCGATAATTCCTCGTTTTTTCAAGGGAATCCTTTTCCAGAAATCCTGATTTAATAGAATTTATCTTCCAACCAGTTGGCAGGATTGTTTTGGATATATTGGGAGATTCTGTGAAATGAATCCTCATTTCTGATGATATGGTCAAAGAACCGGGATTGCCAGCCCATCGGAAATTCCAACAGATTGCAATATTTGGTTACTGCAGATTTGTACGAACCGACAATGGATGAAACCGTATTTTTTCCCTGATTTTGGAATCGATTTGGTGGTGGTAGGGACAACGCGGTTTTCGATGGTAGGGACAACGCATGCGTTGTCCCTACAACGTCGTCGATATTTGGATTTTGCGTTGTCCCTACGTCATTATCATCCTCATTTCCTTTCAATATCAAAATTCCATGAATGTGGTTGGGCATGACCACAAATTCGCCTAAATCAATATTTTTTGCATGGTTTTTTATCTCAAACCAAAAGACGGAAGCAATCGCACCTGCTTGTGATAATTGCATTTTTTTATTGATGATTTTTCCGAAAAAATGTTCCCGGTTTTTGGTGCAAATAGTGATAAAATAGGATGCCTCAGTTCCATAGTCCCAACTTGCTAGACGAGGTGACTTTCTGCTTTTTGTATTCATCTGTTGAAAAATATATCCTGAACAGCCAAGTTAATTTAAAATCACAACCTTTCAGAAAATCTGTTTCCTACATCAAGAATCCATTTTCAGTTTTGTAAGGTTCAGGGATATTTTCATCCTCAATCATTTCAAGCAAGTCGATTTCTATGGCTCTTGCCACCGAAGATATTGGCACGTCATTATATCCTCCTTCAAAAGGGTTTTCGGAATAGTCGCCAATTCTATCCACTACAAAAAATGTCCAAATAATAATAGAGGAGAATGGGATAGTTAACCAATAATGCAAAGCACTTGATTGCTCAAAAACATCCAATAACCCGAAAGGAATGAGGGCACAAAAAATATAAGTAATCCAAAGTCCTGTTGAAGCATATTGTCTGGGAAAAGGAAAGTTTTTTATTCTTTCTGACATTCCTTGGTGAGTAAATAAATTTCCAATCAATTCATGTAACCTTACTTGTGTGAAATCACTTAGGTATCCTTGTTCCTTTAATTTTGAGATTTCATCACTCTGGTTTTTCAGAATCTGAGAAGGCATGTTTGATTTACTCTTTAGTTTGGAAAGTTCATCCTCTGAGAGGTATTTTTCAATTTCAGCGTACATTCCATCGTAGTATTCTTTTATAAAACCTGGAATAAAATTCAATTTTTTCACCGGTAGATTATGTTCCCAGGTTTTTTCTTGCCGCATCACATGCTTCAATGTCAAAAGCCAAGCCAAATGCCTGTAGATGATTTTCTTTTTACTTTCGAGTGGTAAATCAGAATTCGGCAAACTTAATATTCCTGTTGCAAACGTCCGGCTTTCATTCACAATAGCTCCCCAAATTTTTCTTGCCTCCCAAGTTCGGTCGTAAGAACTATTGTTTTTGAATCCCAAGAAGAAAGCTACCGCCACACCAATTACTGAAATAGGTTGCCAGGGTAGAGAAAAGGGTATAGAGGTGATTTCGTAAAGGACAATAATAATAAAGGAATACAGTAGGCCATAAATCAGAGAATATTTGGACCAGCGAACTGTCATCCAAAAACTGTAATATCGTTTGACGTACATAAAAATGATTTTTGTTATTAATCTACTGAAAATTGTTAAAAATCTTCTAATCAGGTCTTTAGTTTTGTACTATTTACTTCAAAGCAATGGAGTTTTGAAAGTGGAAGAGGGAAGTGGGAAATACGAAATACGGGATTTTAGAACATAATCGATTTTAATCAAATTTTTGAATTAGAAATGAAAACAGAAATTGTAAGACTGCTTATTGCGACTGCCCGCTGCTCACTAATAACTGCTACTTCCCACTAAAATCGCCCACGAGCGAACAAAATTGTCCGTTCGGTTTTTTTAGAATAGTAAGGAAAATGCGATTTCAGGCTCAATGAGCCATTTTAAATTGGCATTAAACTGGAACAACGGAATTTGGTTTTTCTTTTATTTTCTAAGATTTAATCCGCTACCGAAACAACAACCGACATATGTTTACAAATTATTTTAAAATAGCTTGGAGGTCTTTACTTCGAAGCAAATGGGCTGGAGTTATCAATATTTTTGGCTTGGCAATAGGGATTACCGCTTCTCTTTTACTTTTTGTGGTTATCCAGTATGAATTAAGCTATGATAAGTTTCAAAGCAATTATAATGAAGTTTACAGAATCGTTACTCAGGATAAATATCCAGATGGATTTGATTATAATCCAGGCGTCAATAATCCAGTTCCGGATGCCTTAGCAGCTGAGGAATTACCTTTTGAGAAGGTCGTCCCTGTGAAGGCAGTTTACAATACACAAGTCAATATTTACGAAAAGGGCAATAAGGCGGAGATTCCGGATAAGTTTGAAATCGATCATGTGTTTTATACTACACCGGATTTTGTAGATCTTTTTGACATAGAATTCGCCTCTGGAAATGTAGCTAGCCTCGCTGAGCCAAATCAGGTTTTCCTGACCAAAAAGACTGCAGAATTGTTCTTTGGAGATTGGAAAGAGGCGGAGAACAAAAGCTTTGAATTTGCATCCGGACTGGAACTGAAAGTTGCAGGTGTTTTGGAAGACCTTCCGGAAAACAGCAATATGTTTTTCGAGATTTTAGCTTCCTACCAAACAGTCCGGTCCAATCCAGAGATTTATGATTTTGATTTTGATTCCTGGGGAAGCTTGGGGAGTGATAATCAAGTTTATGTGAAAGTAGCTGACAATACCAGTGAGGAAACGGCACAAACTGCTTTGAATGCCTTTACCATAAAAAACTTTGAAGGAAGAGGGAATTCCGAAAAAGCACTTTTGCTACAGGCATATTCAGACATCCACTTTGATACCACTTATGGTCCGATCAGCGGTGGAATGATCCGGGTTTCTACCTTAAATACACTGATCATTATTGGTATTTTTATTTTGGTGATGGCCTCTATCAACTTTGTGAATTTGGCTACTTCCAAAGCAATTGGAAAAGGAAAGGAAATAGGAGTGCGTAAGGTAATGGGTAGCTCTAAATCCCAGATTATCCTCCAATCATTTGGCGAGACTTTTCTTTCGGTTTTAATTGCCACTACTTTTGGGGTTTTTGTAGCTACTCTTTTAGTTCCATTCTTGAATTTGATCGCAGATGTGCCTGAAAAGATCAATTTCTTTCAGCCCGTGGTTTTAGGATTTATTGGAGCCTTGGTTTTGCTTCTAACGCTGCTTTCTGGATTTTATCCAGCTTTGGTGATTTCTAAATTTAAACCAATTCATGCCCTAAAAAGTAAGTTTCAAAATAATCAAATCGGAGGAATTTCTGTCAGAAAAGCATTGGTTGTTGTTCAATTTGTAATTGCACAAATTTTAATGATCAGTACAATCATTGCCATTCGTCAGATGAACATGGTGCAGGAAGCGGATCTTGGCTTTGCAAAAGATCATGTCTATTTCGTGGAAGTTCCTTTTGACTCTGAAAATGATCGGAGAATAGAGTTTTTTAAGCAGGAGCTATTGAATAGTTCAAATGTTATTTCTGCCACTTTGGCCTCAGATATACCTGCTTCAGATAACAATAGCTTATTTAACTTTTACTTTGATGGCAAAAATGAAGATGTGGAATTTCCTGCTTATACGAAGTTTGGAGACGAAAAATATTTCGAAACCTACGGCATTGAGTTTTTGGCTGGAGGACCCTATCAAATGAGTGATACGATCCGTGAAGTAGTAATCAATGAAACCATGGCCAAACGATTGCTAATAGAAGATCCGAATGATGCCATAGGAAAGCAATTGAGATTGGGGATAATGAAAGAATGGGGTACGGTCACAGGAGTGATCAAAGATTTTACTCTAAATTCCCTCCGTGACGAAATCAAACAATTGGTGATTGCGCCGAAAAAGGATTTTTACAGGGTGGTAGGTTTGAAGTTTGACGAAAATGTGTCGCTAGAAACCATTGCCGGGATTGAAGAGAAATTTAATCAAGTCTATCCTGAGCAAATTTATCATGGAAGTTTCCTGGATGAATCCATCCAGAAATTTTATGAAAGCGAGCAAAAGCTTGCTTTGGTTTTTAAAATCTTTGCAGCCATTTCCATTTTGATTTCATGCATTGGATTGTATGGCTTGGTTTCTTTTATGATCAGTCAGAAAGTCAAAGAAATCGGAATCCGAAAAGTATTGGGAGCATCGGTTTCACAGATCACCTTGATGTTGACCAAAGAGTATTTTCTGATGGTGTTGTTAGCATTTTTCATGGCAGTTCCGGTTGCTTATTGGATGATGGATAAATGGCTGGAAACGTTCGCGTATAAAATTCCTGTTTCCACAGGTTTATTCGTATTTGTAATGATTTGCTCTCTTTTGATTACAGGTTTGACAGTGGGATCCAAGGCTGTAAGATCTGCTTTGGCAAATCCGGTGGATAGTTTATCGGATGAATGAAAAAGAAAGTTTGAAGTGAGAAGTCTGAAATACGAAATACGAAGTAGGGAGTATGCAGGATCTAAAATCAAGTTTTTGAATTTAGAGACAAGAACCAAGAATTAAGAACAGAGAGTAATTAAGTTTAGAATGAATGATTTGGAGGTCCAATTTTTCAATCTTCCAATCTTTCAATTTTAAAATCCATAACTATGTTAAAAATCTACCTAAAAATTGCCTGGAGAGTTCTTAAGAAAAACCGACTGTATACTGGTCTGAATATCTTTGGATTAACTCTGGGAATCAGTGGATTTTTGATGATCACACTTTTCGTTCAAGATGAGCTAAGTTATGACCAATACCTGTCAGATTCTTCTTCTATCTATCGAGTGAGTGCAAATTGGGGCAACTTAAAAACTGCCAGCTATGCGACTGCACCACCTTCACTGGGTCCAAGAATTTCCTCCGATATTCCAGAAGTAGAATCGGTAACCAGAATCCTAAAATGGAATGATTTTACGATCCAACCTGGGTCTGGTTCGAATAGTGAGCAGATTTTTAGAGAAGAGAATGTCTATTATGCAGAGCCTAATTTCTTTCAGGTTTTTGATTTGCCTTTGGCCGCTGGGAGTAAAGAAAAAGCACTTTCTCAACCTAATTATATTGCCATTACTACCTCGCTTGCAAAGAAGTATTTCGGAAATATTTCACCTCAGGAAGTATTAGGTAAAGTTCTTTTGATTGGAAGTAATAATCCAACTCCAAGGGAAATTGCTGCAGTAGTTGAGGACATTCCTTCGCAATCTCATTTTCACTTTGATATGCTGGTGTATGAGCCTGGGATGTATCAGGAGATTTTCTTGATGGATTCTTGGACTTGGCCAATTTTAAATACTTATGTAAAACTCGCTGATGGCAGCAGCAGCCAGCTTGTAAGCTCGAAACTTGATCAGATTGTTACGAATTATGCGATTCCTGCTTTTCAATCAGAAAATGAAGGTTCTGACTATAATCTTCAATTGATGCCGATTCAGGATATCCATTTGAAATCCCATTTACTTCGGGAAATGGAGGCGAATAGTTACGAAAGTTATGTCTACATCTTTTCCTTTGTGGCAGTTTTTGTACTACTCTTGGCGAGTATCAATTTTATGAATTTGGCTACAGCCAAAGCTGGAATCCGATCTATGGAAGTTGGGGTGAGAAAAGTGATGGGTTCCAATAAATCCCAGTTGATCTTTCAGTTTTTGACCGAGGCATTCATTTTAGTAGTGATCTCCGTTTCATTGTCTTTGGTTGTTGTTCAACTCTTCAACGGGCTTTTTAATCAAATTTCCGGAAAAGAACTTCAATTTAACCTGATCCAAAATCCTTTGATTTGGTGGGCTGTTCCTCTGCTTATTATAGGGTTAACTCTTCTTTCTGGCGCCTATCCTGCATTTTACCTTTCTTCTTTTAAGCCTTTATTGATTATGAAGAAGCAATTAACAGCTGGAAATAACGCTCATTACTTCAGAAATGCATTGGTTGTTTTTCAGTTTGCTACTTCCTTGACCTTGATCATCTGCACCTTATTGGTTCAGCGTCAAATGAGCTTTATTCAAAACTCCAATCCAGGTTTTGACAAAGACCAATTGGTGATCATTCATAATGACGGGGAAATCCAGAATGAAGAAAGAGAAGATTACAAAGGTCGTTTCGCTTCCAGTACCCAGATCCAGTCCATGAGCTTTTCTACTGGAATTCCAGTGCCAGGTCAATTTCAAATGCGTTCTTTTAACTTAAAAAATTCCACAGAGGAACAAGGCATGAACTGGTACGAAGCGGATGCAGATTATTTGAATACTTACGAGTTCGAATTGTTGGAAGGAAGGAATTTTGCAGCTACCCAAGGGGCTGATAAAGGAAAAATTATCATCAATCAACAAGCAGCGAACTATCTGGGGATCGAAGGAAATCCCATCGGTCAGATTTTGATAAAGAATCAGGGGGAGAATGATGAAGGGATCCTGGAAGTGGTAGGAATGGTTAAAGATTTCAATTTTGAATCCTTCAGGAATGAGATCAAGCCTTTGGTCATCGAATACATGCATGATTATTTTCTAAGAGATTACATCACAGTGAGAGTTGAAGGAAGTCAAGTTGAAGGAGCTATCAATGAACTCAACGAGATTTGGAAAGCTTATGAGCCTCGGGTTCCAATGAATTATTCATTCCTAGATCAGGATTTTGAGAGAGTTTATCAGTCTGAGATGAAAATGGCAGATTTGTTACAAGTGCTGACTTTCATGTCTATTTTGATTGCCTGTTTGGGCTTGTTTGGTCTTACTTCCTATACCACACATTTACGAACCAAGGAAATAGGAATCCGAAAAGTGTTTGGTGCCTCCATGGCAGAGATTTTCATGATGCTTTCTGCTTCCTATATGAAATTGATTTTAATGTCTGTTGTATTGGCAATTCCTATTTCTGTCTATTTTATGAATCGATGGTTGGAAGAATTTGCCTATAAAACAGGGATAAGTGTAGGAATTATAGTGCTGGCAATCACAGCTTGTCTTGGATTGGCTTTACTGACTATATTTTTTCAAACCTTTAAAAGTATTCAAGCGGATCCGGTCAAGAGTTTGAAGGATGAATAAAAATGTATGGGAGGAAACACTGTTTCATGACTTACTTGAATAATAATCATCCAAATTTCAAACTTTACCTAGAGAAATAATTTTAATGAATCCGATAGAAAATTTGAAGAGTGATTGGAGTTTTTAATATTAAGCTTTCTTTTCTTAAAAGAGTAAACAAAAGGTCTTTGACTAAAAGCGTATGAAGTTATTATTTACTGGAGTCTTGCTTTTAATTTTTTCAGTTTCTTTTGGTCAAACTTCAGTGAATGAGATTTCTTTGGAAAGTGGGGATTACGTTGTGGGGTTTAGACATTACCTGACCCAAGATAGTAGCAGAACCTACCAAAGAATTTATGATTGGAATAACGAATATATTCCAAGACCTATTCCTGTGAGTATTTGGTATCCGGCAGAAGTGGAGGGGGTAAATCAGGAGCCGCTGAAGGTATTAGATTATTTGCGGATTTTGAAGGAAGAAGAGGAGTGGGAATATTTGCCAGATGATTGGATTTTAAACTGGTTTTATTACGCCAATACGGAAGCAAATCAAGTCCATCTTTTGGAAGAAACCAAGGCATATTCAGATATGAAGCCTAAAGAAGGTAAGTTTCCGGTCATCGTGTATGCACCAAGTTATCAAGCCTCTTCAATAGAGAATTTCACGCTATGCGAGATGCTTGCAAGCCATGGATATATTGTGATTTCCAGTCCAAGCAGAGGTGCTGATACAAGATATTTTGAAGGGGGAACGGCCAAGGATATGGAAACTCAGGCTCGCGATATAGAATTTTTGATGAATGAGATTGGGAAATACCCGCAGGCTGATCTTAATCAAATCGGAACAATGGGCTTTAGTTTTGGAGGATTGTCACATGTGCTTACCCAGATGAGAAATGAAGGTATCAAAGCAGTCGTCAGTTTGGATGGAAGTATCAAATATCAGTTTGTAACACTCCAAAAATCACCATTTTTCGATCTGAAGAAATTTGATGTGCCATTTATTCATATGGCTCAAAAGGAAATACCGGATGAGATTTTAAGGGATGATGGAATTGATCCTTCTTTGAATACCGATTTTGAGTTTTATGATAGTATAAATTCTGTTCCAGCCTATAAATTACAGTTTCATAAATTAACCCATACAAATTTCAGCTCCTTGGGAGTACTTTTCGCTGAGAGAGATCCAAGGCAAGATATGCCTGATTCGGAAATAATGGAATCCTTTAGATTGGTGTCTACGTATACTTTAAATTTTTTGAATGCTTATTTAAAGAATGATTCGGAAGGGAAGGAATTTTTGAGCAAATCGCCTAAGGAAAATCAAATCAAGGATGAATTAATCTCTATTAACTCCAAATTTCCAGCTCCAGAAAAGTATACTTTCAGGGATTTTAATGAGCAAGCTGCCAATCAAGAATATAAGAATTTGAAGCTTTTATATGAGCAGATTTTAACTATTCATCCTTCATTTCAACTTCCAGAAGGAAACTTGAACAATCTTGGCTTACAACTACTTTTTAATCCAAAAACTTCAAATTTCGGAATCAATGTATTTTTGTTGGCGATTGAGTTATACCCTAATTCATCCAATCTGTTTGATAGTTTAGCGGAAGCCTATCTTTTTGTTGGTGAGAAAGAAAAGGCAAAAGAGAATTTCGCTAAGTCACTGGAACTTGATCCAAATAATCAAAATGCAATTGATCGTTTAAAGGAATTGAATGAAGCAGGAAAGAAAAACTGAAATGTAATTTTTTGGAATTAAAAGTTTCCATTAATTTTTACTGTTGCCCACTAGCGAACAAAAACGTCCGAGCCTAAGAGTTTGAAAATTAAAAATATGCCGTTTTGTGTAGTATGAGGTACTTTTTACTGGCACAAAAGTGGTATTTCAGCTGTAGGATTTTCATGGCAATTATTCTGATTTGCCATGTATTCAAATCATTTCAATTATTAGTCGGCTCGATATGCTCAAAAACTACTTTAAAATCGCTTATAGAAATCTTTTGAAAAAGAAGGTATATTCTTTTATCAATATTGTAGGATTGGGAATAGGCATGGCTTGTTGTGTCCTGATTTTTATGTTTGTTCAGGACGAACTTTCATATGATCAATACCACGAAAAGGGAGATAGAATTTACAGGGTGATTCATGGTTCTACTCAAGAAAACGTAGAACCGGATTATACCTCGTTTTGGGTTTGGGGAAATGCTCCTGTCGGTCCTGCACTTCAACTGGATTTTCCTGAAATTGAAAAAGTGGTTCAATTCTCAGGAAGAGCTGATATACTTTTCACCGTTGGTGATGAAACGCAACAGGAAGAAGGTGTAGTATTTATAGATTCTACAGTTTTTGAGGTTTTTAGCTGGGAAATGATAGAAGGAGATCCAAAAACGGCATTAGTGGCACCGTATAGTGCAGTCTTAACAGAAACTACAGCCAAGAAATATTTTGGAAATCAATCTGCTTTGGGAAAAACTCTAAAAGGATCGGAAGTTGCAGGACGTTCCAACCCAGGTGATTATACGGTGACTGGGATAATAAAAGATATTCCCTCCAACTCCCATCTTCAGTTTAATACGCTGTTGTCCATGGAAACTTTCCGACAATCAAGACCAGGGATTTTTGATGCTTGGGGCTATGTGGATACTTACACTTATTTTTTGGTAAATGATCAATTTAACCTAGCGTCTTTTGAGGCTAAATTACCCGGGTTTATTGCTAGAAGAGCGGGGGAAGAAAGTGGAGAAAATTATGCGATAGGAGTTGAGCAACTTTCCGATGTTTACTTGAAATCCATTGCTCAGAGACAACCAGGTGAAACAGGTTCGCTTTCCAATATTTATGTTTTCTCGATTATTGGCCTGTTTATTCTTGCCATTGCGATCATCAATTTCATGAACCTTTCTACTGCCAGATCCATGGAAAGAGCTAAGGAAGTAGGGATTAGAAAATCAATTGGCGCAGATAAAAACAGTTTGATTTTCCAGTTTCTAGGCGAGTCTTTGATTATTGTGATTTTATCTTCTTTGGTGGCAGTCATTTTTGTTTCTATGGCTTTGCCATTAATGATGGATTTGACTGGGAAAGACCTTGAAGTAAGCAGAATACTCAATCTTCAAACGATCCCGATCTTCACAGGAATAATTATTTTGATAGGTCTTCTGGCAGGCTCTTATCCAGCCTTGATTTTATCCAGTTTTAGACCTGTGATGATCCTGAAAGGGATCAATAAATCTGATGCTCGAGGTGTGAATCTCCGCAAAGGTCTGGTGGTTTTTCAGTTTAGTTTATCAATCGCTTTGATCGCTGGGACGATTATCGTGTATTCTCAAATGAGTCATTTGCTTGATAAAGATATGGGATTTGATAAAGAGCAGATGGTAGTGGTAGATTATAATTATGATGGTCAAGTCAATAATGTTTCTTCTTCTCTGGAGAATGAATTGGAGAAAAATCCGAATATTCTCTCAGTTGCTTTTTCTCGAAGCGTTCCGGGAAGTCATTTTCCAAATGCAGGTACTACCATTGAAAATCCAGAAGGCGAAATGATCATGGAAGTTCAGCCTATTTTTCAAGTTGGATTGGATTTCATTGATCATTATGGATTGGAATTGATTGCTGGAAGATCTTATTCTAGAGATTACCCATCCGATTCCACTTCAGCTTTGGTAATTAATGAAGCAGCTGCCAAACAATATGGCTATGCCAATCCAGCAGATGCAGTAGGAAAAAAATTCGATCAGTGGGGTAGAGAAGGATCAGTGATTGGCGTAGTAAAGGATTTCAATTATATCTCTTTGCATAATTCGGTGGAGCCGTTGACTTTACCATTTGAAGCCTATGCGAGTAGATATATGAGCTTAAAAGTAAAAGGAGAAAATTTGCCCGCAACACTTTCTGAGGTAGAGGGAGTTTGGAAAGAATTAGCTCCTCATCGTCCCTTTATTTATAGCTTTTTGGATGAGGATTTCAATAGACAATATGAATCAGATTTCAGGTTTAGACAGATTTTCACCACTTTCTCAGTACTGGCGATTTTTATTGCCTGTTTGGGATTATTAGGCTTGGCAACTTACACTGCTGAGCAGCGAACCAAAGAAATTGGGATTAGAAAAGTTTTAGGAGCAGATACCGGAAGCATTGTGGGTTTACTTTCAAAAGACTTTGTGAAACTCGTTTTGGTGGCAATTGTAGTAGCAACTCCGGTAGCTTGGTTTTCGATGAATAAATGGTTGGAAGGTTTTGCTTATCAGGCACCAGTTCATTGGTGGGTATTCTTGATCGCAGGAGTACTGGCTGTGGTGGTAGCTTTAGCGACGATTAGTTTCCAGGCAGTAAAAGCCGCGATGATGAATCCTGTGAAGAGTTTGAAGAGCGAGTGACGGGAATTATGATTTATGATGTAAGAGGTATGATTGCAGCATTTTTGAGAGGAATAGGGACGACAAGGTGGTAATCTGCTTTTAGGTATTAATTCTTGCCGTCATTCTTGTCTTCACAAAAGGCAAATAATCTTATTTTATTTCGGTATGTAGAAAACTGCCTACCGGCAAGGCAGGAACAATCCTAGGCAGTAGCAAACGAATCTAAATTTTCGGTTTGGGGGGACACAATACGAGGAAAAGTAGTCGTCAGCTCTGATTTATAAGAGTTTTTGATGCACAAACCTAGTTCAGTATTTTTAGCTCTGTCGAAGAATCTTCTCCATTTTTCGGCCTTTGGCCAATTCATCCACAAGCTTGTCTAAATAGCGAGCTTTCTGGGTGAGTGGGTTTTCAATTTCTTGTACTTTATAGCCACAGATGGAACCTGTTATCAGGCTTGCATTTGGATTTAAATGTGCTTCAGCAAAAAACTTTTCAAAGCTTGATTTTGCATCGATTTGTTGTTGAATTCCTTTTTCATCAAAGCCTGTCAGCCAAGAGATCACTTGATGCAATTCTTCTTTTGTTCTTCCTTTCCGTTCTACTTTGGTGACATAGTGAGGATAAACCGAAGCGAAAGACATTTTCGCAATTTTCTCATCGTGATGGCTGGTGCTGCTCATGTTCTTTACTGAATTGGTTTGATGTACAAGTTATTTCAAAGGAATTAATTTTTCTGAATTTTCATTCAATTTCCTTATTCAATCTGGGAGAAGATGTTGGTAGCAAACCTGTTAACAGGTAATTGCTCCTAGCAGTTGCTTTGACCATTGACGAACAAAATTGTTCGGTGAAATAGTCTTATAAAGTAGTATTGTCTTCAAATTAGGCTGTTTTGAGGGCTAGAATATGGCATAGAACTGGATGAT
>NZ_JAHEBC010000051.1 GCF_024642405.1 Algoriphagus sp.
ATTGGAATATAAAGAAGGGTATAAAGTTTTAAATGCAAAAATCAGATCTTATGGGGAAAATATTCCGCCATTGATTAACACTTACATGAACCTTTCTCCAACGATGATGACTTTTGGAACGGCACTAAATGATGAATTTGGAGAAGTTGAAGAGACTGGTATTTTAATTACTCTGGCTGATATTTACGAAACCAAAAAACACCGTCACATGGATACTTTTGAGCGGGATCGAATATTTGGAAGTAGAGATGTCTAAGAAACTTACCTTATTACTAGGAGCAACGGACAATAGATCTAAGTATTCATTTGTTGCAGCTGATTTTTTAACAAAAGCTCAAATACCGTTTATTCCCATTTCCATCCATAAAGGTGAAGTATTGGGCAATAAGATTCTTGATTTGCAAGAAAAACCGCTCTTGGAAGGCGTTCATACGATTACGGTTTACTTAAATAAGTACCATCAAAAGGAATGGGAAGAATACCTGCTTTCTCTTAACCCAAAAAGAATCATTTTTAACCCTGGTGCAGAAAATAATTCTTTTGCAATGAAAGCCAATCAAATGGGAATTGAGGTGTTAAATGACTGTACCCTAGTGATGATTAAGACCGGTCAGTATTAGATTGTTTATTCCAAAATAGATCATAAAATTTATCATTAAAGAGCTTAAGCATAAATATTGTCATAGTATTTCATTAGATTTTGTAAGGATTTCTTTGATTTATGGCTTTATTTAAAAATATAGATGGGAGAGAAAATCATATTTTAATCAGAGATTATAATTTTGAGTTTTACTTCAAAGATTACTCGTAAAAGGCTTCAATTTTTATCGTTTCAATGACTTTTTTTGACTATCTTGCATCTCGAAAAAATGAACACAAAATCACCTTTCTATAGCCCTTTTTGAGGGTTTTTTCCAGAAAATATGAGTGAAGAAAAAGCTAAAAAACCCGCCAATTACGGAGCCGGGAACATCCAAGTATTAGAAGGTTTGGAAGCAGTCCGTAAAAGGCCTGCCATGTATATTGGTGATATTGGAGTTAAAGGACTCCATCACTTGATTTGGGAAGTTGTCGATAACTCTATAGATGAAGCATTAGCAGGACATTGCGATGTGATCCACGTGGTTGTCAATGAAGATAATTCTATTACAGTTGAAGATAATGGACGAGGTATTCCAACTGATTGGCATGAAAAAGAACAAAAATCCGCTTTAGAAGTAGTTTTAACGGTTTTACATGCTGGAGGTAAATTTGATAAGGATACCTATAAAGTCTCAGGTGGACTACATGGTGTTGGCGTATCTTGCGTAAATGCCCTATCCCAGGATTTAAAAGCCACAGTTTTTAGAGATGGAGTAATTACAGAACAGGAATTTAAGATCGGTGTCCCTCAATATCCAGCAAAGGAAGTTGGAAAGACAGATAAAAGGGGTACAATGATCCATTTTAAACCAGATTCGTCGATTTTTACTCATACTGAATTTAAGTATGAAACAATTGCTAATCGTCTAAGAGAAATGTCTTTCCTTAATGCTGGGATAAGAATTTTCTTAAAAGATTTAAGAGAAATTGAAGACGATGGAAGTCCAAGATCAGATGAATTTTTCTCTGAAGGTGGTTTGGTTGAATTCGTTCAGTATCTAGACAACACGAGAGAAAAAATTATTGAAGAACCAATTTATATTGAAGGGGAGATCAATTCAGTGCCTGTTCAGGTGGCAATGAATTACAATAAATCTTACACTGAAAATGTGGTTTCATATGTGAATACAATCAATACCTATGAAGGAGGAACGCATGTAACTGGATTTAGAAGAGCTTTGACAAGAACGCTGAAATCCTATGCAGACAAATCCGGAATGCTTGATAAATTGAAATTAGAAGTATCCGGAGATGATTTTCGTGAAGGGCTTACTGCTGTTATCTCGGTTAAGGTTGCAGAACCTCAATTTGAGGGACAGACCAAAACGAAATTAGGTAATTCTGACGTTGTTGGAGCTGTGGATTCAACTGTTTCTGAAACACTTCAGTCTTGGTTGGAAGAGCATCCGAGAGAAGCAAAAATTATTGTTGGTAAAGTTATCCTTGCTGCCCAGGCGAGACATGCCGCTAAGAAAGCCAGAGAAATGGTTCAGCGAAAGAATGTTTTGGGTGGGGGAGGTCTTCCAGGGAAATTGGCGGATTGTGCAAACTCAGATCCAACAGTATGTGAGTTATACCTTGTCGAAGGTGACTCAGCTGGAGGTTCAGCTAAACAAGGACGTGATCGTGATTTTCAGGCAATATTACCACTAAAGGGTAAAATTTTGAATGTAGAAAAGGCACATGAGCACAAGATTTATGATAACGATGAAATCAAAAATATTCTGACTGCCTTAGGAGTTAAATTTGGGACAGTAAATGATGATAAGGAACTTGATCTATCTCATTTAAGATATCATAAAATCATTATCATGACTGATGCCGATATCGACGGATCTCACATTAGAACTTTGATATTGACTCTTTTCTTTAGGTACATGAGAGCCTTGATCGAGAATGGATATGTCTACATTGCTTTGCCGCCCTTGTATTTATTAAAGCGTGGTAAAGACGAGAGATATTGCTGGACGGAAGAGGAAAGAAAAGTTTTGACAAAGGAAATGGCTAAGGATGGTAAAGAAGATAGCGTCGGTATTCAACGATACAAGGGGTTGGGAGAAATGAACCCTGAGCAACTTTGGACTACTACCATGGATCCTTCTGTAAGAACTATCAAACAAGTGACCATAGACTCCGCTGCGGAAGCTGATCATTTGTTCAGTATGCTAATGGGAGATGAGGTTGCTCCAAGAAGAGAGTTTATTGAGAAAAATGCGAAATACGCAAAAATTGATACTTAAGACTGTGATTTAATTTTAAAAGGGGCCTTTGTGCCCCTTTTTCATTCTTTAACAAATTTATGAGGTTGGGATTGACAAAGGAATTTTAAATTGCCACTCCAAATTTTGAGCTTTTATGAAACTGGCATTGAAAGATAAATACGATTCTATTATCCAAAAAAGTGATCTTGTAAGTAGGGATTTAAGCTGGCTAAAGTTTAATGATCGAGTGTTGGATCAGTCCAAAAAAGAGCATAGATCAATTTTCGAAAAATTGAAATTTTTGGCAATTACAGCCTCTAATCTCGATGAGTTCTTTATGATCCGGGTTGGTTCACTTTATAACTACTTGGATTATGATAAAGAAAGAGTTGATTATTCTGGCCTTCGTGAGGAGCCTTTTAAAAATAAACTGATGAGTGATTGTCAGACTTTTCATAAGGAACAACATGATCATTTTACCGATGTAATTTTGCCTGGTTTAGATAAAGAAGGCGTTTCACTTTTTAATATTTCGAGGTTAACAGACACAGAAAAACAAACAGTTAAAGACTACTTTAAGAAAGCTATTTACCCTATGCTTACACCGATGGTTTATGATGGGTATAGGACTTTTCCTATTCTTATGAATAGACTTTTGGTTTTTGGTGTTGTGACCACTAGTCCTGGAGAAAGAAAGGATATGAAAAAGTTGAGCTTTGTCCAGATTCCTTCCAATATTCCAAGATTTTTTGAAATAGAAAGAGATAACTCTCTTTTGCTAATTCCCATTGAGGAAGTAATTCGTGAGCATATTATTTCACTTTTTAGAAATGTTGAAATAGAAGGGATCAGCTTGTTTAGAATCACAAGAAATGGTGATTTTACTTTGGAAGAGTCCGAAGATATGGATGCGAATTTCCTCGAAGAGGTGAAGCGTAAATTGATGGAGCGTAAGACGGGAAGGGTTGTCAGAATTGAGATAGAGGAAGGCTACAGCAAATGGATGCTCAATTCACTTTTAGAAAGATGGAATTTGAAAATGGATTCTGTTTTTTTAATAAAAAGAGCCAGTATGATTGATTTTACGGGGATGTGGCAAATTGTAGGTAATAAGAGATTCAAAGAGAGGCTTCCGCAAGTTCACCCTCCTGTAAATCCACTTTCCTATCCAGAGGAAGGTAGAGCAGATATTTTTGAGACACTGAAAGAAAAGGATATTCTTCTTCACCATCCCTATAATAATATTGATTCGATTCTAGATTTGATCAATAAGGCGGCTGAAGATCCAGACGTGATGGCTATTAAAATGACCATCTATCGATTGGCTAAAGACAGTCAAATTACAAAAGCCTTACTTAAAGCGGCGGAAAATGGAAAGCATGTTTCTGTACTCTTTGAAGTGAAAGCTAGATTTGATGAAGAAAATAACATCAGGGAAGCTAAAAGACTTCAAAAAGCAGGTTGTTTTGTTATATATGGAATAACTCATTTAAAAACCCACACCAAGCTTCTCCTAATTGTAAAAAAAGACGCCAGTGAAATCACTCGATTTGTACATCTAGGGTCTGGAAACTATAATGAAGATACAGCGAGACTTTATACGGACATTGGTTTATTGACTACAAATGAGACTTTGGCAAATGATGTTTCGGAATTTTTCAATGTTATTACTGGGCACTCTATGCCAAATCAGTATACAAATTTGATAACTGCTCCTAGAGATATGAGGAATCAGTTAATTGAATTTATTGAACAGGAGGCAGAAAATGCAAGAAATGGTCTGCCAAGTGGGATATTTATAAAAGTAAACTCGCTGGAAGATTCAGAAATAATTTATGCACTTTATAGGGCTTCTCAATCAGGTGTAACGGTTAAATTGATTGTTCGAGGGATTTGCTGTCTTCGGCCACAGCGTGATGGTTTAAGTGACAAAATCGAGGTTTTATCTTTAGTCGGTGATTTTCTTGAGCATTCTAGAATATATCATTTCCATAATAATGGAAATACCAGAACTTATGCAGGTAGTGCGGATATGATGGTCCGAAGTTTTGACAAAAGATTGGAGTCCTTATTTAAAATTGAGTCTCCATTATTGGAAAAGCAGTTGATGAATATCCTTGCCTACAACTTGAAGGATAATGTTAATTCTTATGTGATGCAAGAGGATGGTTCATACATAGCAAAAAGTAATGAGGGAGACGAAGAAGAATTTAACGTTCATAAGGAGTTTTTCCGATTAGACCCCGAAAAAGTTAATCAAGTCCAACTTGTAAAACCTTAGCAAAAAGCCTCAATTATGAGGCTTTTTGTTTCTTAGAAATAGTAGTTGAATAATTCCATCTTTTAGGCCTAATTCTGGAACAAGAATTTTTTTTGAATTTGCAGAATTCATAACTCTTTGATAGATTTTTCCAGCAGGTATAATCACATCAGCTCGGTCTTCATTCAAATTCAACTTATTTACCCGCTCTTCAAAAGTAAATGATTCCAAGAAATTGATGGTTTCTGTAATTTTTGAGATTTCCAGAAACTTCCTGTTTTTCCTGGGATTTGTCAATTCAAAAATTTTGTTGATGTTTCCACCCGTGCCTATAGAAATTATCTGAGATTTTTTATCGATGAATCTAGTTATGAATTTCTCGAGTGAAATCCATACTGGCTCGAGAACCTTATCCTCCAAAGCTCTTACAGAACCAATTTGAAAAGATTTTGAAGCGATCTTTATTTTTTTGCTATATACATTCAGCTCGGTACTTCCACCTCCTACATCAATATGTAAATAGGTTTTATCGTCTATATACCTATCAAGAGATTTGTTGATCAGCTCAGCCTCTCTATTGCCATCAATAATATTGATTTTCAGACCAATTTCTTCTTTTACTTCTTTGATGATATCTTCTCCATTGACACTTTCTCTCATTGCTGAAGTAGCACACGCCATATAATCTTCAACTTCATAAAGATCAATGAGTATCTTAAATGCCTTCATCAGTTTAAGAAATTTCTTTCTGTTTATTTCACTGATTTTTTGAGAATGAAACACATCCAAACCCAATCTTAATGGAAATCTTAAATATTCAACTTTTTTGAAATTATAAACTCCCTCATAGCACGTTACGTTGGTTATCTGCAAACGAATTGCATTCGATCCTATATCTACAGCGGCTAATTTCAATTATCAAAAAGGGATTATTTTTTCTTAGAAATGGCTACTAAAACTACTCCTGCTGCAATTACTACACCGCCAGCATAGGAAGGCCATGTTATTTCTCTTTTCTTGTTTGCGCTAATTTGAATGGGGCCTGCATCGACCACATTCTCTTTTGTAGTAAAGCTGAAGTTGTTACTGAAAAGCATAAAAATGCCAGCAATTATAAGTACAAAGCCAAAGATTTTCATAATCAAATTTTAATAAAAGTTGTTACAACTACTTTGCCATAAACCTAATTGTAACTTACCTGAATAATGAAATTCTAAATTTTTATAGCCTTTTTGTCAAGGCTTTTATCGATGTATTTTAATTTCTAGGGAAGTTTGGATTACATTTTAGAATAATTTCCTTTTTTCAACCGTGCTTTGATCCTGAAAAAACTAATAACTCCAACAAATAGAAATACCAAACTTAAAACCATCGAGAGGTATCCAAGTTGTCTTATATGATTTAATTTCTCAACCTCAAATAAGGCTATCCCACTGACAAGGAAATATAATGATGTTCTTATAAAAGATAGTAAAGTGCGTTCATTTGCTAACGTTGTTCGTTGACGAGCTAAATAATCTCGAATTATAAGTTCATTTTGAATGTCATTCTTCATATTTGTAAAATCTTAATTAAAATCAATTTGTTTCTAATGTTTTAAGTTATGAAAAGAATTTCTACACTTTTCCTCTTCCTACTTCTAAGCGGTAAAATATTTGCTCAAGCAGATGCTGCATTAACTCCTGCAGACACAAGCTACTGGCTAAAAGAAATTGGTGGTGGTTTAAATTTAAATCAAGCTTCTTTTAGTGGTAATTGGCAAGGAGGAGGCGTTAATTCTATTGCTGTTGGCACCTATCTTATTGCGAGAGCTAATTATGCAAAGGAAAAATGGACATGGGATAATACGCTGGATTTTACTTATGGTATTGTTAAAAATAAGGATGAAGATGGAAGGAAATCAAATGATAGAATTTATTTGGATTCAAAAATCGGATACAAAATTAATGACAAGTGGAATTACTTTTTTGCTTTAAACTTTCTTTCTCAGTTTGCGCCTGGATATGAATTTTCAGAAACTGATAAAACGCTTATTTCAAAATTCTTAAATCCCGGTTATTTGACTAGCTCACTAGGAATTGAATATAAGCCTAATGATGAATTTAGTTTGAGGATGTCGCCTTTATCTCCCAGATGGACATTTGTTACTGATACGGAACTTTATTTGAATGTGCCAGATAATTATGGAGTCGAGATAGGTAAAACAGTAAGGTCTGAATGGTTTGCTTTTAACCTATTAGCAGATTGGAATAAAAAACTTTCCGAAAATCTAGAGCTAAAAATGAGATACCAGATGTATGCTAATTATGAAACTCTAGCATTTAAGACGATTGATCATCGTTTGGATTTCGGTCTTACGGCAAAAGTTTCCAACTTAATAAATGTGAGTTTAACGAGTTTAAGCATTTATGATTTCGATCAGGACGATAAAATCCAATTTAGCCAAGGTTTGGCCTTAGGTATTGCATTTAAAGTAGGAAATTTCCCGGAGAAGGAATAATTGTCCGCAAATTTTTATTTGGTGTTTTGATTTAATCATAATTGTATTATTTTTGAATTCATTGTGGTAGTTAAATAATAGTTGGTTTAGTTTTCAAATAAAGGGCAGGAGATCTTCTCCTGCTTTTTTATTGTCCTAGAGGCAGTTTTTCTGATTTTTTCTATCCCTCCATTATCTTCTTTGAATAATGCAATTTTTTAAAATCCTTCCTCAAGGATCACTAATTGTTAAAGCGAGAAGTACATAGATTAATTATATTTTTTTGAAAAACATAGACTGGCTAAACTCTTAAACGAAAAAAGCCCAGACTTTCGCCTGAGCTTTTGTGCACTCGGAAGGATTCGAACCCTCAACCCTCGGAGCCGAAATCCGATATTCTATCCAGTTGAACTACGAGTGCTAAAAATTTTTAAAATTCTTATCCTTTCAAAACAGCTTGAACTCTATCAGCTGCTTCTTTTAAAGTAATTGCAGAAGCTACTTTTAATCCTGACTCATCAATGATTTTAGCGCCTTCTATTGCATTGGTTCCTTGAAGTCTAACAATGATCGGAACTTTAATATCACCGATTGATTTATACGCCTCAACAACACCATTTGCGATTCTATCACATCTTACGATACCACCAAATACATTGATCAGAATTGCTTTTACATTAGGATCCTGAAGAATGATTCTAAAACCAGCTTCAACTGTAGTCGCATTTGCTCCGCCTCCTACATCAAGGAAATTTGCAGGCTCACCACCTGAAAGCTTAATCATATCCATTGTTGCCATTGCTAGACCGGCGCCATTTACCATACAACCTACGTTTCCGTCTAGTTTTACGTAATTCAGTCCAGATTTCCCAGCTTCAACTTCTAATGGATCTTCTTCAGCCAAATCTCTTAGGTCAGCAAGATTCTTATGTCTATAAAGTGCATTGTCATCCAAGTTTACCTTGGCATCGACAGCAAGAATTTTATCGTCAGATGTCTTTAAAACAGGGTTGATTTCAAACTGTGAAGAATCAGTACCTTCATAAGCATTATAAAGGGCCGTAATAAATTTCACCATTTCCTTGAATGCAGTTCCTGAAAGTCCAAGTCCAAAAGCAACTTTTCTCGCTTGGAATGGCTGAAGACCAACTTTAGGATCGATCCACTCTTTCATGATTTTTTCAGGTGAATTTTCAGCAACTTCCTCTATGTCCATTCCGCCTTCAGTGGAAGCCATGATAACATTGCTACCTGTCGCTCTATCCAGTAATATAGATAGATAATATTCTTTTGGCTCAGATGCACCTGGATAATAAACATCCTCTGCAATCAAAACCTTATTTACTACTTTTCCTTCTGGACCTGTCTGGTGAGTAACCAAAGTTCCACCCAAGATATTTTTAGCTTTCTCAGAAACCTCTTCTAATTTCTTGGCAAGTACTACTCCGTTAGAGCCAGTTTCATTGACTTTTCCTTTTCCACGACCGCCAGCGTGAATCTGAGCTTTGATCACATACCAGCTAGTACCGGTTTGCTCGTTCAACTTAACGGCTGCTTCATGAGCTGCTTCTGGACTGTCGGCTACAATACCTTCCTGAATGCGAACTCCATAACCTTTTAATACTTCTTTAGCCTGATATTCGTGAATATTCATCCTATGAAAATTTTTGCCCGAAGTTAAGCCCTATGACCCGATAAATCAAACCTAGAATTAGCCTTTCTTTTTAAAAAATGAGGTTTATTGTCAATTTATTGGGTATCTGGAAAAGATTTATTCTAATTTTAAAACTGAAAAAATCTTTACTATGCTGAAAGCCAGTGGAATCCATAAGCACTATGGAAATCTTCATGTTTTAAAAGGAGTAGATCTTGAAATTTCAAGCTCTGAAATAGTTTCTATTGTAGGTTCTTCAGGAGCTGGGAAAAGTACACTTTTGCATATTCTTGGAACTTTAGATAAGCCTGAATCTGGCGAATTGTCCATGAATGGGAAAAATCTTTTGAATCTCGATGGTGAAAAACTCGCAAAATTCAGAAATGAGGAAATAGGATTCATTTTTCAATTTCATAACCTTTTGCCCGAATTCACGGCTTCAGAAAATATTCAGATTCCCGGATTGATCAAAGGAACAGATCCTAAAAAATTGGAGAAAAGAGCTGGAGAACTTGCGGAGATCTTAGGAATCAGTGAGCGTTTGGATCATAAGCCATCCACACTATCTGGAGGAGAACAGCAAAGGATCGCTGTTGCAAGAGCCCTAATAAATAATCCAGAAGTAATTTTTGCAGATGAACCTAGCGGCAATTTAGATACTGAAAATGCACGAGCTTTACATTCTTTGTTTTTTACTTTGAGGAAAGAGCTAGGTCAAGCATTTGTCATCGTTACTCATAATGAGGAACTTGCAAGTATGGCGGATCGACAAGTAACAATGAAAGATGGGTTGATTTTATGAGGCTAGCCTTTTATGCTTTTTAGCATTTTCTCAATATGTTTTTTAGCCTCAAACATTTCAGAAAATGTGGCAACTATCTCATGATCTCCATTTAATAAATAGGTAATTCTTTTTGGCATTTTGATCAGAGGAATCAAGGCATCATAGGCTTTACAAACTTTACCTGAACTATCTGAAAGAAGATCGAAAGGAAGTTTATAAGTTTTTTTGAACTTTTCATGTGATTCAATATCATCCTTACTAACTCCTAAAACTGGTATGGAAAGATCTCTAAAATCTTCGAATTTATCCCTGAATTCACAAGCTTCTGCTGTACATCCTGGAGTGAAATCTTTGGGATAGAAATATATAATAAGCGCTTTATTCTTAAAGTCTTTAGAGAGGGAAATTTTCTTACCTCCAGTAGAAGGAAGTGTAAAATCCGGTGCTTTTGTTCCAATTTTTAGTGCCATAATTAGGCTTCTAACTAATTGATAAAGCCAATAGTTTCAGGATTTCCATAAAACTCTTTATTATGCCTGAACTATCTATCAGTTTATTACATTTAGTTTGCATTATCCATCTAATTACCTAGCCTGTGAAGATTAGTAGTGTCCAGTCCATGCTTCTGGCTGGAGTTTTTTTTGCATTAATGAATGTTTCTGTAAAGTACATTCCACATATTCCTGCTATAGAAATTATTCTTTTCCGATCGGTTTTTAGTTTGATCTTCAGTTATACTTTGCTAAGAAGGCAAAAAGTGAATGTCTTTGGAAATAATAAAAAGTTACTTGTCTTAAGAGGTGTTGTTGGTTCGGTTGGTTTGATTTCTTTTTTCTATACCCTACAGAAAATCCCTTTAGCAAGTGCAGTTACCTTACAATACTTATCTCCAATTTTGACAACTATCTTAGGGATCTACCTTGTCAGAGAAAAAGTAAAGCCTATTCAATTTTTGTTTTTTGGAATTTCTTTTCTAGGTGTTGTTTTAGTTCAAGGGTTTGATGCTCGTGTCAATTTTCTTTATGCTGGAATTGGATTTATTTCTGCTTTATTTTCAGGTCTTGCATATAATGTGATTAGAAAACTAAAAAATACAGAACATCCTTTAGTGATTATTTTTTATTTTCCTTTAGTCACAATTCCTATTGCTATTACCATCAGTTTTTTCACCTGGGTTCAACCATTAGGATGGGATTGGGCCATTTTATTATGGATAGGGATTTGCACGCAAACTGCTCAATACTTTATGACAGTTGCTTATCAAAATGCTAATGTTTCTAAAATTTCGAGCCTCAGTTATTTAGGAGTATTCTATGCCTTGATTTTTGGATTTTTCTTCTTTGGAGAAGCCTATACTTTTATGGCTTATGTTGGTATGGGTCTTTTACTACTAGGAGTGTTTTTAAATTATAGGGTTAAAAATCCAGTCTAAAATAGGTTTGTTAAGGTAAAGGCAATATTTACCTTTATAAAATAGCTACGCATCCATGAAAATCACAAAAGATTTATACCAAGGTTCACTTGCTTTGTTAACAGATTTCTACCAATTGACTATGGCTTATGCCTACTGGAAGTCTGGTAAAGCTGAACAAGAAGCGGTATTTAATTTATTTTTCAGAAAGCATCCTTTTCAAGGTGGGTTTACTGTTGCTGCTGGGCTAGATTATGCAATTGATTATTGTAAAAATTTCAAATTTGAAAAAGAAGATATTCAATACCTAGCTGGAATGAAGGCTAAAGATGGAAAAGTCTTATTTGATGCGGCTTTTCTTGATTATTTAGAGAAAATGAAATTCAGCTGTACCATCGATGCAGTTGAAGAAGGAACGGTAGTTTTTCCAAATTCACCCATGATTCGGGTGAAGGGGCCATTGATTCAATGTCAATTATTGGAAACTCCCTTATTGAATATCTTTAATTTTCAGACTTTGATTGCTACTAAAGCTGCAAGAATAAATTTAGCAGCTAAGGGTGAGCCTGTTTTGGAGTTTGGATTAAGGCGAGCACAAGGGATTGACGGTGCTTTGGCTGCCTCCCGAGCCTCTTATATTGGTGGCTGTAGTTCTACAAGTAATGTAATGGCAGGAAAATTATTTGGGATACCTGTTTCAGGAACCCATGCACATAGTTGGATTATGTCTTTTGAGAGTGAGTTAGATGCATTCGAAGCCTACGCAGATGCTTTTCCTGATCAATGTATTTTTTTGGTTGATACGTATGACACACTTAATGGAGTGAAAAATGCAATCAAAGTTGGAAAGGCCCTTAGAGCTAAAGGGAAAGAAATGATGGGTATCCGTATAGATTCGGGAGATTTAGCCTATTTCAGTAATAAAGCAAGGGAAATGTTGGATGAATCAGGTTTTCCTGATACAAAGATCGTTGGATCAAATGATTTAGACGAACATATTATCACTTCCTTAAAAGGCCAAGAAGCTTCCATAAATGTTTGGGGAGTTGGGACAAAATTGGTGACTGCTTTTGACCAACCTGCTTTGGGCGCTGTGTACAAATTATCTGCAATCCGCTCGGATGATGGTGAATTTGTTCCTAAAATAAAAATTTCTCAGCAGTCTTTAAAAATTAATGTTCCTGGTATTCACAATGTAAAAAGATATTTTTCCAAAGGGAAAGCAGTAGCAGACATGATTTATTTAGAGGACCAGGAAATCAACCCGAAAGGGATTATCATTATTGATCCCATGGATAATACACGCAGAAAGCGAATTATGCCATATTTTTATCAAGAAGAAATTTTACTTAAACCTATTTTCAATAAGGGTAAACAAGTTTATAAATCACCAAGCTTGGAGAGCATAAGAAAAAGAGCTACAAATCAGTTGGATTCTTTAGATAAGACACATAAAAGAATGGTAAACCCTCATTTATATCCTATAGGATTAGAAGAAAATCTTCACCAATTGAGAACAGAACTTGTTTTAAAAGCCCAACAAATAGAATCAAATGATGCAAAGTAAAGAATCAGCCTTGATTATAGTAGATGTACAAAATGATTTTTTGCCTAATGGTGCTTTGGCTGTCCATGATGGAGATCAGGTGATACCTATCATAAATAAGCTTCAAAAAGAATTTCAATTTATTGTCGCAACTCAAGATTTTCACCCAGCGGACCATGGAAGTTTTGCAGCTAATCATTCGGGAAAAAAAATATCCGAATTTGTTACACTGGGAGGTTTGAACCAAATATTATGGCCCGTGCACTGTGTTCAGGGTACTTTTGGTGCAGAGTTTCATAAAGATTTAAATCAGGATAATTGGAAGGCAGTATTTCAAAAAGGAAAGAATAAAGAAGTAGACTCCTATTCTGGTTTCTTTGATAATGCAAGAAAAGAGTCAACAGGGTTAGCAGACTATTTAATGAAAGAGAGAATTAAGAAAGTATATATAACAGGATTAGCCTTGGATTACTGTGTGAAATTTACCGCATTGGATGCCCATAGCTTAGGATTTGAGACTTACTTGATCGTAGATTCTAGTCGAGCTGTAAATATTGATCCAATGGATGGTGATTTTGCTATTGAGGAAATGGCAAAGCAGGGAATTAAAATTATTAATAGTCAAGAAATACTTTAAATCATGTTTGAATATAATTCTGAAAAACATTACCCTAAAGAAACTGAAAGCAGAGTTCTAATTAGATTTCAGGATTGTGATCCACTTCGTCATTTGAACAATGCTAAATATTTCGATTACTTTTTCAATGCTCGAGAAGATCAAGTACCAAAGCTATATGGAGTAGAGATGATGGATTTCATTAAAAAATATCAAGCAGCTTGGGTAATTTATAACCATAATATTTCCTACGTAAAGCCGGCAATGGTAGGTGAGTGGGTGCGCATAAAGAGCCGAATTATCTGGCATAATCATAATACAGTTATTTTAGAATACTATATGACTGACGATAGCGAAGCACAGTTAAAAACGCTATTGTGGACAACGATGCGATATGTGACTTTGTCAGAAGGTAAATCAACTGACCATATAGGTGCAGTCAATGAATTTCTTACAGCAACTTCCATGAACTTGCAAATCGAAGGTATTCAGATAAAAGATAGAGTGAAATCAATATCACAAGAATTGAAAAAGATTTGATTTATATCAAATTTCTGTATCTCAGCGAACAAAACCTGTACAGGAGCGTACAGGTTTTTCGTTTTTAACTTATTTGATTTCAGTCACTTATATTTTTTTTAAAATTAAATTTTATTAAAAAACACAATAAAGTGTAACATGAAATTTCTCAAAAAGTAGGAATTTCTGTTCACTACTAAGACAATCGGACAAGAATTTTCTCGATTTTGTTCGAAACTGAAAGGTTTAATGTCTATACAACAAAATAATATTTCGTAAATATTAAAATAAATTAATATTCAGGTAGTGCTATAAATATGGGTTTTGGCAGGTTATAAATGGTTTGGTACGGGCTTGGTTGAATAGAAAGCACAACACTAAACCAACACTGTTATGAAAACTTTATTCACTTTAGCTATGGCTAGCGTCCTTTCTTTTAGCGCACTGGCCAACGCAGACGACGATTTAATGGCTTTGTCTGATGTAAATTCAAATTTCAAAAAAATCAATGTATTGCTTAAAGAAGGGGTAGGCAATGCAAAAATTGTTATCCTGGATGAGGATGGCAAAAAGCTCCACCAAAGAAAGGTACATGTTAAGGGAGATGACTTAATGGTTCCTTATAATTTAGACGATTTGCCTTGTGGGGAATATCAGGTGAAAATCTCCACTGAAGACGAGGAAGTTGTTTATACAGTGGAGACGAAAGAAAGACCAATTGCCCCCGCTGATTTACCCTTGATGGCTTATGGTAAACTAATCGATGATAATTCTATAAATCTTACTGTAATCGGATTATTAGAACCAGGTGTGGATGTAAAAGTAAAAACTGAAAAAGGAGGAAGGGTTATCCATGAAGAATTTATTGACCAACCAGAAGGTTTTAAAAAGGATTTCTCTTTCAAAGGAATTAATCCTGAGGAAGTTTACCTTGAATTAACTGATGCCATCGGAAGAACTAGAATCATTCATTTTTAGGCTTTCAAACCTAGTTTAGTTGATGAAAAAGCTCTGCTCCTTAGGGGGTAGGGCTTTTTTTGTGTACAATTTTTATTTAATATAATAACTTGATTATCCGAAATTCTTACAGGAGAAGGACATTTTAGTGTCAATGTAGCGGATAATCGTCTACAAACGACGGTCAACTGTCAACAGCATGTACAAATACTTCAAACCTCATTTTCTCTAGGTACTGGTTGGGAAGCGGAAATACAGATAAAATAGCTAGCTAAGACTCGTTTTCAGTAAGCAAAGATTAAAAGATCAGAATGATTTGTTAAATTCTTCGACTAGGGTTGCTTTGGTCTTCTAGACTATAAAAGAAAGAAGAGTAGGATACTGGCAGGGTTGCGGATAATTATAACAAATAGAATGAGGAATCTTGGTTCAATAAGAAAACCATTTCTAAGAGATTCCATTGACTCTTTAATTAGGTTGATTTAGCAACAGCTGTCCTTATTATATATGGAAAATAGGAATCAAAAACGATGTTTTCAGAAATTACGTGAAGGAGCTAGAAATATACTAGCTAGGTATTCCGATTTTTGGAGCCTTTACGGACGATCTCTGTTCAATACCGTACAGATGTTTTTTTGAAATGAATTAAAATCTGCTCAGGTTACTATTTTTCAAAATTAAATTTCCTTAATAGTTTGTAAAAAGTGTAACCCATAAAAGTTGGTAATGTCATAAAACCTGTCCGTTTCTAAGACATTCGGACAGTAAAGTGAATTAGAAATGAACATGTTTTGTTAATAAATCCTGATTTTTTCGGAATTTAATTTTGATAATGACCTTTTTCAGTTAAAAAATAGAAGAAAAGTAAAATTGATTTATGGCATAGGGAATCAGTTTGGTACGCGCTTAGCATAATGGTAAGCACAACACTAAACCAATATGTTATGAAAACCTTATTCACAATCGCAATGGCAAGCGCCTTATCTTTTAGCGCATTAGCTTCAAACGCAAACGAAGATTTAAAAGACCTTTCAACTGTAAATTCTAACTTTAAAAAAATCAATGTAACTCTTAAAGAGGGAGTTGGTAATGCAAAAATCACTATCATGAATGAAGATGGTAAAAACTTAAACCAGCGTAAAGTTCATGTGAAAGATGAAAGTATTGTTGTCCCTTATGATCTGAATAATTTACCGGTAGGTGAATACCAAGTGAAAATAGTGACGGATGAGGAAGAAGTTATTTACACTGTTAATACTTCCAATAAGCCTATTCCAACTGAAGATCTTCCATTAATGGCTTATGGAAAAGTATTAGATAAAAATACCGTGAAACTATCAGTCATCGGTTTAACAGAACCAGGAGTTGAAGTGAAAATACTTTCTTCTGCCTCAGGCAAAGTAATCTATTCTGAAAATATTGATCAGCCAGAAGGATTTATGAAGGATTATTCTTTCAAAGGCATGAATTCAGAAGATATATACATACAGGTTACTGACAATTTAGGTAGAACAAGAACGATTTTCTTCTAATTCTAAACCAACTATTAGAAGAGAACCCTGACCATTTGGTCAGGGTTTTTTTATGCTCATTTTAAAAAAAATGATGGTTTTAATTTTTGTTTATGATTATTCGTAATGATGCCAGTTACCTTATTTTCTTTACTTCCCACGTAGGATGATCAGTGACGGTCCGATGACTATCTGGAAGACCTAAGTAGCTTCAATGCAAATGTTTACCTAATATTTTTTCTAGGGAAATCACTGATACACTTAATTTGTGTATAATGATTTTCATGTTGTGAAAGAAGAAACTTTTAATTTTTAATGATTTAATAAGTGAATCCAGATGAACGAAAGTGTTCATTTCAGGACAGAGAAATTTTATTACCTCAAGGATCCACAAAAAATGTTGATATTTTTATAATTTATTTTTCCTAAAAAAATCCTGAAGCTGTAACCTTTCAATTTTAAAAAGGGTGTAATTACTGTTCGAATATGTAGCAATCGAACATGGGAATGCCCATTTTTTATACAGATTTTAGACAAAAACCAATCTTGATTCCAAATTATGTTTTGCTAAAACTTTCATATTTATTTTTAAACATTGTTTTTTAAAATGCTGGTTTGGTGTTTTTCAAAATTTGGTACAGGGTTGGCAATTCAAAATGTATAAATCTAAACCAACATTATCATGAAAACTTTATTAGCATTAGCAATTGCAAGTACAATATCTTTTAGCGCATTAGCAGCAGACGAAGATTTGAGAGAATTATCTGGAGTAAGTTCAAGCTTTCAGAAAATCAACGTTACCTTAAAAAGTGAGGTAGGGAATGCGAAAATTTCGATTTTGGATCAAAACGGAAAAAACCTATCCAATAGAAAGGTACATATGAAAAACACTGACGTTGTAGTTCCTTTCAATCTAAGTGGCCTTCCAGAAGGTGAATATTTAGTAAAAATTGCAACGGAAGAAGAAGAGGTTATTTATTCCGTAGAAACAAATGAAAGACCTATTCCGGTGGAGGATCTTCCTCTCATGGCTTATGGAAAAGCTATCGATGAGAATACTGTAAATCTTGCGGTAATTGGATTGACTCAACCAGGAGTAAAAGTGGAGATTCATTCGTCAGAATCTGGCAAGTTAATTTATGAAGAGTATATTGATCAACCTGACGCATTTAAGAAAGATTTTTCTCTGAAGGGAGTCAATTGTGAAGATATCTACATGGAATTGACTGATTCAATCGGAAGGAAAAGAGTCTTATTCTTTTAATAAATTCTCATTTAACTGAAAAAGTCCTGATTTTCATCAGGACTTTTTGTTTTTAAGGACATGACTGGTGAGGTTTTTGGCTAATTCTTTCAAATCAATTCCTAGTTGTTCATTGCTCACTTGGATTACTTTGTTTTTGGAAATTTCAGGTAATTTTTGAAATCCTACATAAGCACCCAATATTCCTCCAGCTACAGCAGCTGTAGTATCATTGTCTCTTCCATAATTCACCAAAAACACCATGGTTCCCTGAAAGTCAAAATCTGCGTACAACATCGCCGTAAGAACTTGTAAATATATTTCTCCTGCATGAAAAGGCATATCTTGTTGCTTCGAGTCAAGTTCCTCAAATGCAAATTGTAATGCCTTACTCTTAGGAGTTAATCGATTGGAACTGCTATCTAATTCCATAGATTTTTTTTGAATCAATAAAGCATCAATTAAAATTTTCTGAGCCGTTCTTCCTACTAATCTACTTTCATAATATCCTCTTGGATCTATTCTAAGAGCTGATAAGATATCATCCGGAGTGGCATCCTTTTTCATTCCCGCAGCTGTCATAGATGCTGCAAGTGATGACAAATCTCTGGCATATCCAATATCGTAGATTGACAATTTATAAGCTTCTGCATAGGCTTTTTCTGGATTAGCTGGATATATTGCGCCAATAGTCGGACTATAAAGAAGACCAGCACAAACCATTTCTCCACCATAAAACCTACTCAATGAATCGGCATAACCATCTAGGTTTCCAGAAATATAGGGTTGGCTTACTTTTGCCCATTCCTGAAGCCAGGTTAATTTAAGAGTGGCTTTTTCTATTGCTGAAGGATCCACCCCTTCCGTGAGTTTTAGTTCATTCACATAAGAAGAATATCGATCAAAAATGAATTGAGCAAAATCCTTCGTTTTTAAAGAGGAGATATCTTGGGAAAGTAAGTAATCTACTGTTAATTCTTTCCATCGGGTATCATCGGTTGTTCCTCCTGCCGGTAAATTGGGAATCCAGATACCTTCAGGTGATGCTTCTCTAACCATTGAATCCAGGGTTTCCACAAATCCATATTGAAGGTCAATATCCGTCCTAGACCACATTTCGGTTGGAGCTCCCATAGCGTCACCGATAGCAGAACCTACTAACATTCCCAAAATCTTATCTTCTAGCTCTTCAGGTGAGAGACCTGAGTCTATCACTGGGAGTTTGTTTTCCTCAGAAACCCTTTCAATTTTATTTCGATTGCATGAAAATGAAAGAATTATGCAACAAGCCAATACATATATTTTTCTCATCTATTCTAAAATCAATTCCACTGCTCGGTTCATTAATTTTTCTTTTTCTTCAAGGGTTAAATTCAAAGGAAGTTGCGCTATGCCAATCAATCTTCGT